>NZ_JAHBDP010000105.1:0-36986 GCF_019956495.1 Pseudomonas sp. BF-B-26
AAAGCGGTGTGTCAGTCGAAACAATATTGCTTGACACACCGCTTTCGCGAGCAAGCCCGCTCCCACAGGGGATAGGGGGCTCTTCGCCCGTGACCGGTTTTTGCGTAAAATGCCGGCCTTTCGTCACACCTCACGGATTTCGCGTCATGGGCACTCTTACGGTCAACCAGAACAAACTGCAAAAGCGCCTTCGCCGCCAGGCCGGTGAGGCTGTTGCCGATTTCAACATGATTGAAGACGGCGACAAGGTCATGGTCTGCCTGTCCGGTGGCAAGGACAGCTACACCATGCTTGACGTGCTGTTGCACTTGCAGAAGGTCGCCCCGATCAAGTTCGAGATCGTGGCCGTGAACATGGACCAGAAACAGCCGGGTTTCCCTGAGCATGTGCTGCCGGCCTACCTCAAAGAGCTGGGCATCGAGTACCACATTGTCGAGAAAGACACCTATTCCGTGGTCAAGGAGCTGATCCCTGAAGGCAAGACCACCTGTTCGCTGTGCTCGCGCCTGCGTCGCGGCACGCTCTACACCTTCGCCGACCAAATCGGTGCGACCAAGATGGCCCTCGGTCATCACCGCGACGACATCGTCGAGACCTTTTTCCTGAACATGTTCTTCAACGGTTCGCTCAAAGCCATGCCGCCGAAGCTGCGCGCCGACGATGGCCGCAACGTGGTGATCCGTCCGCTGGCCTACTGCAACGAAAAAGACATCCAGGCCTACTCGGACTTCAAGCAATTCCCGATCATCCCGTGCAACCTCTGCGGCTCCCAGGAAAACCTGCAACGCCAGGTGGTCAAGGACATGCTTCAGGAATGGGAACGCAAGACGCCAGGCCGGACCGAAAGCATTTTCCGCAGCTTGCAGAACGTGATCCCGTCGCAACTGGCGGACCGTAATCTGTTCGATTTCACCAGTTTGAAGATCGACGAAACCGCGGCCTCGCGCTTCGTCAACGTCGTCAACCTCTGAACAAATTGTGGGAGCGGGCTTGCTCGCGAATGCGTAGTGTCAGTCGACATCAATGTTGAATGACACACCGCCTTCGCGAGCAAGCCCGCTCCCACAGGTTTTTCGTTAACCTCAGGAGAGGGCATGCGCGATTACAAGTGGCTGCACGAATACTGTCTGAACCGCTTCGGTTCGGCAGCTGAACTGGAAGCCCATCTGCCCGTTCCGAAAGCCCCGGCGCAATTGCGCAACATCAGCGACGACCGCTACCTCTCGACCATGGCGCTGCGCGTCTTCCGTGCCGGGCTCAAGCACAGTCTGGTGGACGCCAAATGGCCGGCGTTCGAAGAAGTGTTCTTCAAGTTCGACCCTGAGAAAGTCGTGCTGATGAGTGCCGAACACCTTGAGCGTTTGATGCAGGACGCGCGGATCATTCGTCACCTGGGCAAACTCAAGAGCGTGCCGCGCAACGCGCAGTTCATTCTGGATGTGGCGCATGAGAAGGGCAGCTTCGGCGCGTTGATCGCCGATTGGCCGGTCACGGATATCGTTGGGTTGTGGACCTACCTGAAAAAGCGCGGTCATCAATTGGGCGGGTTGTCAGCACCGCGGTTCTTGCGGATGGTGGGCAAGGATACGTTTGTGCCGAGCTACGACGTGGTCGCGGCGTTGAATGCGCAGAAGATCGTCGACAAGGTGCCGACCAGCCTGCGGGATCTGGCGTTGGTACAGGATGTGTTTAACCAGTGGCATGAACAGAGTGGCGGGCGGGCGATGAGCCAGATTTCGATGATGCTGGCCTACACTGTGAATCATTAAGACCGAGTCGCGCCCTTCGCGAGCAAGCCCGCTCCCACAGGGGATTTGTGGACGACGCAGATCCAATGTGGGAGCGGGCTTGCTCGCGAAGGCGTCGGATCAGGCGACTCGAATCTCACCTTCGCCAGCCAACTTGCGGTTCAACTGAAACCGCCACCGTACATACAGCAGCGCCGAGCAGAACACCGCCAGGCTCGCGCCCATCTCCAGCAAACCAAACAACTGTCGGTTCGGGTCATACGCCGCCAATGCGCCCTTGATGAAATACAGGTTCACCACAAAACACATCCATGAATGCCCGCGTGCACTGCCGATAATCATCCCCGGCGCCAGCAATAGCAGCGGCACCAGTTCGATTAGCAGAATCACCCATGGTCGGGCGCCGTGCAGGTCGGCGACCACCAGGTAGTAGGCGCACAGCAAACCCACCAAACCGAAGTAGCACAGCAGGCTGATGACGCGCATCGCTCGGACCCGCGGTTCGAGCCATTCGATGGAGGGCAAAATCTTCGGCTTTTTGGCCACGTCAGTTCCCCAGTTTCTGTGCAGTCTTCGCCAAGCGCAGGCCCAAGGCCCGACACAGCGCGACTTCATGTTCATTCAAACCGCTTTTGCCGTCCGCCCCGGCGTGATGGCTGGCGCCGTAAGGCGTGCCGCCGCCACGGGTTTCCAGCAGGGCCGATTCGCTGTAAGGCAGGCCGGTGATCAGCATGCCGTGGTGCAGCAACGGCAACATCATCGACAGCAGCGTGGTTTCCTGGCCACCGTGCAGGCTCGCGGTGGAGGTGAAAACCCCGGCCGGCTTGCCCACCAGAGCACCGGTCAGCCACAGGTTGCTGGTGCCGTCGAGGAAGTACTTGAGCGGCGCCGCCATGTTGCCGAACCGGGTCGGGCTGCCCATGGCCAGGCCCGCGCAGTTCTTCAAATCGTCGAGGCTGGCGTACAGCGCGCCTTCGTCGGGGATGTCCGGCGACACGGCTTCGCATTCGGTCGAGATCGGCGGGACCGTGCGCAACCGGGCTTCAAGGCCCGCCTGCTCGACGCCCCGGGCAATCTGCCGGGCCATTTCATTGGTCGAGCCGCTGCGGCTGTAATACAGAACCAGAATGTACGGCGCACTCACGGCAGCAGCTCCAGCACATTTTCCGGCGGCCGGCCGATGATGGCTTTGTCGCCGACTTCCAGAATCGGTCGCTCCATCAGTTTCGGGTTGGCGGCGATGGCGGCGATCAATTGCGCCTCGCTGAGGCTGCTGTCTGCCAGGTTAAGGGTTTTGTACTCGTCCTCACCGGTGCGCAGCAGTTGCCGGGCGCTGATGCCGAGCTTGGTCAGCAGGCTCTGGATTTGCGCCGCGTCCAGCGGGGTATCCAGGTAGCGGACCACCGTCGGGGTCAGGCCACGGGCTTCGAGCAGTTCGAGCGCACCGCGGGATTTCGAGCAGCGCGGGTTGTGATAAAGCGTCAGATCGGTCATGTGCGGTTCGCATCTTGCGTAAGGTGACGGCTATTCTAACTGTGCTGCGCGTAATCCAGAACCTTGGGAGGCGATGGGTCGCAGGCGCATTCAATTTTGAACAAGGAATACGACATGACTAGGCGACTGGCAGCGGCATTGGCGATCATCGGTGCGTTATTGCTGGGGGGCTGTGGTAACGACTATGGCATCGACCAGAGCGGCCAGAAAGTCGCCGCCGAACGTCTGGACAAACAATGGCTGGTGCTCAATTACTGGGCTGAATGGTGCGGGCCGTGCCGGACCGAGATCCCTGAATTGAACGCCTTGGCCGATCAGCTCAAGGCCAGGAAGATTGGTGTGTTCGGGGTCAACTTCGACAATGTGCAGGGTGAAGAGCTGAAAAGCGCCAGTGAAAAACTGGGTATCAAGTTCACCGTGCTGGCTTCTGATCCGGCCGATCTTTTCGAGTTACCGCGCAGTGAGGCGTTGCCGGTGACTTACATCATCGATAACAAGGGCAAGGTACGGGAACAGTTGATGGGTGAGCAGACGGCGGCGGGGGTGATGGCGAAGCTTGAGGCGTTGCAGGCGAAGAACTGATTGCTCCTACTGTGGCTAGGGAGCTTTTGTGGAGAGGGCTTTTGTGGCGAGGGGATTTATCCCCGTTGGGTTGCGCAGCAACCCCAAAAAAGGGACTGCTGCGCAGTCCAACGGGGATAAATCCCCTCGCCACAGATACACTTGGCTGCAGTGAGGAGGGCTCAACCCTCTTCAAGCCACCAACGCAACGGCTTGCCTTCTGCCGGCCAGAAGCGCATCTGGTCGATCGGCGAGACGTCCCAGCGCTGAACGTTTTCCAACGCCTGGAGGAAACGCTTTTCCTGCTCCATCAGCGCCGGCGCACACAGTTTGCGGGTGCTGCCAACCTTGCCGAAGCTCAGCTTGTCGCCTTCCAGGGTGTACGGCGCGAACCAGTGGTTGCAACCGCCGTTGCCGTAGGCCCGACCGTCTTCACCGAGGGTGACGGTCAGGTGGCTGTAATCCATCAGCGGACGTTCGCCAATCCACTCCAGAATGTAGCTGCGGTTTTGTTGCAATTGCACCGGCTCGGCGGCGCAGCCCAGCAGGCTGGCGCCAACCATAGTGGTCAGAGCGAGGCGTTTCATCACGCGGGCTCCTGGCATTTCGGGCACAGGTGCTTCTCGCCAACCGTGGTCCAGCCCAGTTCGGCGATCCGCCCGGTGGCAGCAGGCTTTTCAGCCTTGTTGCCCAGCTTGGCGTCGACCGCGAACTCGAAACTCAGCTCTTTGGCGCAGCTGTCGCAGTTGACTTTCCAGGTGTGGATCGCCAGTTCGCCGAACACCGGACCACTGGCCACCGCGACCCATTGGCCGGGCGGGTTGATCAAGTGGCGAACCGTTTCGACGGTCAGGCGCATGGACAAGTCCTTGGCGCCTTTAAGGGTCACTACCAGCACGTCGTTGTTACGAATCGAGCCGCCGTTGCCGGTGACTTGATAACGCCCCGGCACAAGGGCGCGGCATTCGGTGAGGGTGTGTTGCGGGTTCATCAGGCTATAGCGGAAATCGTGTTCGACCATGGGTCCTCCAAATATGCGCGGCATGCTAGCACGGACATCAGCGCAGCATGGCGCGGGCGTATGACCTTCGATCTGGTTCAGTCACCCTTTACCAGATTCGCAGGCGCGCCGGCCGCCCAAGCGGCGATGTTCTGCAGGGTAGTCGCGGCAATCGCACCCAGGGCTTCGCGGGTCAGGAAGGCCTGGTGAGCGGTGATGATCACGTTCGGAAAGGTCAGCAGCCGTGCCAGCACATCGTCCTGCAGCGGCAGGTCGGAACGGTCCTCGAAGAACAGCTGTGCTTCCTCTTCATACACATCCAGCCCCAGATAACCCAGTTGACCGTCCTTCAACGCGTCGATCAGCGCCGGCGTGTCCACCAGACCACCGCGGCCGGTGTTGATCAGCATCGCACCGGCTTGCATGTGCGCCAGTGACTCGCGATTGATCAAGTGTTTGCTTTGTTCGTTGAGCGGGCAGTGCAGGCTGATGATCTGCGACTCGGCCAGCAGTTCCGGCAGGCTCAGGTAACGGGCGCCGAGGGCTTCGACTTGCGGGTTGGGGAAGGGGTCATACGCCAGCAATTGGCAGCCAAAGCCGTTCATGATTTTCGCGAAGGTCGCGCCGATCTGCCCGGTGCCGACCACGCCAACGGTCTTGCCCACGAGGTCGAAGCCGGTCAGCCCGTGCAGGCTGAAATCCCCTTCGCGCGTGCGGTTGTAGGCGCGGTGCAGGCGCCGGTTGAGCGCCAGGATCAGTGCCACCGCATGTTCCGCTACTGCGTGGGGCGAGTAGGCCGGGACGCGCACAATCGCCAGCCCCAAACGCTTTGCCACTGCCAGGTCGACATGGTTGTAACCGGCCGAGCGCAGGGCGATCAGGCGTGTACCGCCCACAGCCAGGCGTTCGAGCACCGGTGCGCTGAGGTCATCATTGATGAAGGCACAGACCACTTCGTGATGCTCCGCCAGCGCCACCGTATCAAGGCTCAGTCGCGCTGATTGAAAGTGCAGTTCAATGCCGGCCGGTAGTTCGGCACAGAGAAAACTGTCGCGATCGTAGGTCTGGCTGCTGAAAAGAATCGTACGCATGCGGTCCTCCTGGAATGTACATCAAGCATTTATACGGGCATGAGCGGCCAGACGATTGATGGCCCGGTCGAGGTCTTCCAGTGCGCTGGGGGCTTTGGGGTCCTGTTGCTTGAGCAGGGTTTCGCTGCGCTGGCAGGCGGCGCGCAGTTGCGGGACGCCGCAATAACGGGTCGCGCCATGCAGGCGATGGACACGCTCGATCAGGGCGTTGTGGTCGTTGGTTTCCCGGGCGAAACGAATCGCCTCGCGGTCGGCTTCCAGCGACGCCAGCAGCATTGCCAGCATGTCCGCCGCCAGATCAGCCTTGCCGGCAGCCAGGCGCAAACCTTCTTCGTGATCGAGTACCTGCAACTCATGACCGCCACCGTGGCTGTCGCTGGAGCGCTCCGGCCCATGATTGCGCAGCGCCAGGCCGGTCCACTTCAGCACCACTTGGGCCAGTTGCCGTTCGCTGATCGGTTTGGTCAGGTAATCGTCCATGCCGCTTTGCAGCAGCGCGCGTTTTTCGTTGGCCATGGCGTGAGCGGTGAGGGCAACGATCGGCAGCGGCGTGCAATGCCGTTCACTTTCCCACTGGCGAATCGCTTCAGTGCTTTGCCGCCCGTCCATGCCGGGCATCTGAACGTCCATCAGCACCAGGTCGAAGGTTTCGGTCTGCACCGCCTTGACCGCCGCGTAACCGCTTTCCACCGCGAGGACTTTGGCGCCCATGTCCTCGAGCAGGGTTTGCACCAGCAGCAGGTTGGCCGGGTTGTCGTCGACACACAGCACCTTTGGCGCGCGGCTGGACACCGGTTCGCCGGGTTCGCTGCGGTGCTGGCGCGGGTTGACCAGGTCGGACAAGGCCCGCCGCAGCTTGCGGGTGCAGGCCGGTTTGGCCTGGAGCTGGCTGTGCGGGTTGGGCACCGAGAGGTGGAACAGCGTCTGTTCGGTGGTCGGGCACAACACCAGCACCTTGCAGCCCAGGTGTTCGAGGTCCCAGATGTGCTGGTTAAGGCGCTCTGGCGGCATGTCGTTGCTGGTGATGCCGAGCACCGCCAGGTCGATCGCCTGATCGGTCTGATGCGCGCCGGTCACGCCATTGGTCAGGCTTTCCAACGTATTGAACGGAGTGACTTCGAGGCCACAGTCTTCCAGTTGATGCTGCAACGCCTGACGGGCCAGTTCGTGATTTTCCAGCACCGCCACCCGACGCCCGAGCAACGGCGGACCGGGCAGGTCTTCGGCGTCGTCGCGGGTTTTGGGCAGGCTCAGGCTGATCCAGAATTCCGAGCCTTCGCCGGGGGTACTGTCGACACCGATCTCGCCACCCATCTGTTCGATCAGACGTTTGGAAATCACCAGCCCCAAACCAGTGCCACCCGGTTGCCGGGACAGCGAGTTGTCGGCCTGGCTGAAGGCCTGGAACAAGGCACGCACGTCCTGGTTCGACAGCCCGATGCCGGTGTCCTGAATGCTGATGCGCAGTTGCACGCTGTCTTCGTGTTCTTCTTCAAGCATGGCGCGGGCGACGATGGTGCCTTCGCGGGTGAACTTGATCGCGTTGCTGACCAGGTTGGTGAGGATCTGCTTGAGCCGCAGCGGGTCACCCACCAGCGACAGCGGCGTATCGCGATAAACCAGGCTCACCAGCTCCAACTGCTTGGCGTGGGCGGCCGGGGCGAGGATGGTCAGCGTGTCCTGGAGCAGGTCGCGCAAGTTGAACGGAATATTGTCGAGCACCAGTTTGCCGGCCTCGATTTTCGAGAAGTCGAGAATCTCGTTGATGATCCCCAACAGGCTGTCGGCGGACTTTTCGATGGTGCCCAGATAGTCGAGCTGGCGCGGGGTCAGCTCGCTTTTTTGCAGCAGATGCGTGAAGCCGAGAATGCCGTTGAGCGGCGTGCGGATTTCATGGCTCATGTTGGCCAGGAACTCGGATTTGATCCGGCTGGCTTCAAGGGCTTCCTTGCGCGCCAGGTCCAGTTCGATGTTCTGGATCTCGATGGTTTCCAGGTTCTGGCGCACGTCTTCGGTGGCCTGGTCGATGCTGTGCTGCAATTCTTCCTGCGCGTTTTGCAGGGTGCCGGCCATACGGTTGATGCCGGACGCCAGTGTGTCCAGCTCCTGGCTGCCGAGGGGCGGCAGACGGGTTTCCAGATGACCGTCCTTGAGTTGCGCCACCGCTTGCTTGATCTGGCTCAGCGGCCGATTGATGCTGCGGCCCATGCGTAACGCCAGCAACGCCGCACCGGCCAGGCCTGCGCCGATCAGCAACAGGCTGGCGAACAGGCTGCGGTAACCGCGCAGCAGCATGCCGTTGTGGGACAGTTCAAGTTCGACCCAGCCCAACAGGCGATCGGCTTCGTCGGGAATCAAGTCGCCGGCCAGATTGCGGTGCTTGCCGAACACCGGCAGCAAGTAACGCGTCGCGTCATTGCCGCTACGGCGCAGCATCTGCGAACTGTTGCCGACCGGCGCCTGGTTGAGCATGGTCGGGCCGGCATGGGCCAACAGGGAGCGGTCGGGGGCGAGGAACGATACGGCGCGCACGTCCGGTTGTTCCAGCGATTGGGTGGCAATACGCTCCAACAGCTCGGTGTTCTTGTGGCCCATGGCCGGGGCCACCAGGGGCGCCAGTTGTTCGGCGATCATCTCGCCACGCTGCATGAGCTGGGTTTGCAGGTCGGATTGCTGCATCCAGGTGAAATAGCCACCCAGAACCAAGGCCATCAGGCTGGTCGGCAACAGGGTCAGTAATAGCACGCGGCCTTTAATTCCCAGTTTCTTGAGCACGCATCTCTCCTGCATCCAGCGATTTAATGACCTGCACGTACGTCCAGCACGCGCCACCTGCGCAGTGTAGCGATTTGCAGGCGGGCAATCTTCGTAAAATTGATGTCGGCATTCGTCGGCAGGATCGCCACTTTTACCTCACGGGCAAACCTTGTGTTGCCCGCAGCAAGGCAATCTTGAATAATCCACAACTGAGAATTATTTGCAGATAGTCATGACTCCCATCGCTGCTGGACACCCTCGTATCCTGTCTATAGAAGACGACCTCGTACTCGGTGCATATGTTCATGAGCACCTGGGGCGTTGCGGTTTTCAGGTGACGTGGTGCCAGAACGGTCTGGAAGGCTTGACCATCGCCCGCCAGCAAGCCTTCGATGTGGTGCTGATGGATATTCTGCTGCCGGGCCTGGACGGGCTGAATGTACTGACGCAATTGCGCCAGAGCCATTCCACTCCGGTGGTGCTGATGTCGGCGCTCGGTGCCGAGGCGGATCGCATCAGTGGTTTTCGCCTGGGCGCCGATGACTACCTGCCCAAACCCTTCAGCATGGTCGAGTTGCGGGTGCGCATCGAAGCGATCCTGCGACGGGTCGCGCTCGACCGCCGGCCAGCGCCGGCACCGATTGCGCCTTCGGCGGACAGCCTGCGTTTCGACGATGAAGGCTGTGATGTCTTTTATGGCGAACACGCTGCCGGCCTGACCCGCAGCGAATATCGGTTGCTGGAAACGCTGAACCGCAATGGCGATGAAGTCCTGAGCAAAGCCTTCCTTTACCAGCATGTGCTGCAGCGCGGTTACGCGCCCCATGACCGCAGCCTCGACATGCACATCAGCCAGATCCGCCGCAAGCTCAAGGCCGTCGGTTACCTCGAGCGCGAAGTGCGCACGGTGTGGGGCAAGGGTTACGTATTGAGTGCGGTCGATGAAGTGGACTGACCTGCCGGGCAGGCATTCGCTGTTCTGGAAACTGGCGTGTTTGTTGGTAGCGTTCTGTCTGCTGATGATCTGGCTCAGTTGGTCCTGGGGGCGCTACATGGAACAGAAAAACCTGTTCCTGTCCGACGAGGCACGGGGCACGCTGATGCGCTACGCCGCCGAGGCCGAGCAGGTGTGGAATGAACGCCAGAGTGCGGGCATCGATGTCTGGTTGCACAGCGTCGGCCATCGCGAGTCGACATGGGTCGGTGTGATTGGCGGCGATTTGCAGTCATTGAGCAGTTACCCGCTGACGGAAATAGAAACCCGGCGCCTGACCTTTTTACGCGGTCTGGATTGGCCGACGAGTCGCCATACCAAAGGTTTGCCGTGGTTGAGAGTGCCTTTTCCCAAGGATCCGTCCGCTGGCAGCCTGGTGATCGAACTGCCCCGGCGTTTCGTGCCCGGCCGTTACCGGGTGTTCTGGCGGGTGATCACCAACGGGGTGATTCCCGGGTTGTTCACCTTGCTGCTGTGCGTCGGTCTGTATCGGTTGCTGGTCGTGCCTTTGAACAGTCTGCGCGAACAGGCCAATGCCTGGCGTGCCGACCCGTTGAACGTGCGGTTGTCGAGCCGCATCACCCATCGCCCGGATGAGCTGGGTGAACTGGGCCGGGCCTTCGATCACCTGTCCGAGCGCCTGCAAAGCACGGTGGCCCTGCAACAACAACTGCTGCGCGACCTGTCCCACGAGTTGCGCACGCCACTGAGTCGCCTGCGGGTGGCCAGCGAAAGCGAGCAGGGGTTGACCCAATTGCGCGAGCGCATTGGCCGAGAGGTCGATGGCATGCAGCGTCTGGTCGAAGACACCCTGCAACTGGCCTGGCTCGACACCGAGCGCACTCGGTTGCCCGACGAATCGATCCAGGTTCAGGCATTGTGGGAAATGCTCACGGAAAATGCCTGCTATGAAAGTGGCTGGCCGGCGAGCCAGTTGCAGTGTGCGGTGGATTCGTCATGCTGGGTGCGCGGCCATCTCAATACGTTGGCTCAAGCGCTGGAAAACATCCTGCGCAATGCCATTCGTCATTCACCGCAGGGCGGCGTTGTGCGTCTGGGTGGGCAGCGCGATGGTGACTTCTGGCAGGTGTGGCTGGAGGATGAGGGCGGCGGGGTGGCTGATGAAGATCTGGAGCGGATCTTCTCGCCGTTCATCCGACTTGACGGATCGCGACCGGGGGATGGTGGATTTGGCTTGGGGTTGAGCATTGCGAGGAATGCGGTGCAGCGTCAGGGCGGGAGTTTGTGGGCTGAGAATACTGAGACCGGGTTGCGGCTGAATATGCGGTTATTGGCTGATGGAAGTGTTGACTGTCAGACTGCTTTCGCGAGCAAGCCCGCTCCCACATTAGAGGTGAGTCGAACACAAAGTGTGTGATCAACCTCGGACAAATGTGGGAGCGGGCTTGCTCCGGGCGGCGTTCCGACGAAGAGGCCCTCCCATCCACCATTGATCTGATTTTGCCGGAGCGGTCCCGTTATTTTGTACGACCTTTCCTAAAGGTCATTGCCGACACCTTGTGCCTGATTCGACGGAATAGACTCACGTTTTCCTTCGTCCTCCAGGAGTTCGGCATGACTGCACCCAGCGTCCCCGGCAGCACAACCGAAGACCGTTTCAATGAAGTGCTGGCGCTGATTCAAAGTGCCAAGCAGCAAGCCATACAGGCGGTGAATACCCAGTTGATCGAGCTGTATTGGCAGGTGGGTGCTTACATCAGTCGCAAGCTGGAAAAAGCCGAATGGGGCGATTCTGTGGTCAGTCAACTGACCGAGCATCTGGCTCAGACTCAACCGGGGGTGCGTGGGTTTACCCGGTCGAACTTGTTCCGCATGCGTCAGTTCTATGAGGCTTATCACGCTGAAGAGAAAGTCGCACCACTGGTGCGACAATTGTCCTGGTCGCACAACCTGATCATTTTCAGCCAGAGTAAACGGCCGGAAGAGCGGGAGTTCTATGTCCGTTTGGCTGTTCAGGAAAAATGGTCGAAGCGTGAACTGGAGCGTCAGTTCAAAGCTGCACTGTTCGAGCGAAGCGTGACCCAACCGGCAAAAGCCACTGCAGTGCTGAGACAAACTCACCCTGAGGCACTGAACGTGTTCCGCGACGCCTACATGCTCGAGTTTCTCGACTTGCCCTCCAGCCATGGCGAAACCGATCTGCATAAAGGGTTGCTGGCGCGCCTCAAGGAATTTCTGATCGAACTGGGTCGCGACTTTTGTTTTGTCGGCTCTGAACGCCCGCTGCAAGTCGGCGGGCGTGATTTCGCCCTGGATCTGCTGTTCTTCCATCGCGGCCTTAATTGTCTTGTAGCCATTGAGCTTAAGGTCGGTCGTTTTGAACCGGAGTATTTGGGCAAGCTGAACTTCTATCTGGAAGCGCTGGATCGCAATGAACGCAAACCCCACGAAAACCCGGCCATTGGTGTGTTGCTGTGTGCCAGCAAGGATGACGAGGTGGTCGAGTACGCCCTTAACCGCAGCTTGTCGCCAGCGCTGATCGCTGAATACCAGGTGCAGCTACCGGACAAACAGTTGTTGCAGGCCAAGTTGCATGAGTTCTATGCATTGAATCTCGCGCAAGGCGAAGAGTACTGATCCAGCCACTTATTCCCATAAACCATAAGCACCATACTTTGCGTGATATGGCCTGCCGACGTTTGCCGGTATGATAGGCGCCCCCGCAGTCTGGATTGCGAATACGCCATGACCTTGCAGTACCCAACCATCGCCGATTGCGTCGGCAACACTCCGCTGGTCCGTTTGCAGCGCCTGCCTGGCGCCACCAGCAATACCCTTTTGCTCAAGCTCGAAGGGAATAACCCGGCGGGTTCGGTCAAGGACCGTCCGGCGCTGTCGATGATCACCCGCGCCGAACTGCGCGGGCAGATCCACGTCGGCGATACGCTGATCGAAGCGACCTCGGGCAACACCGGGATCGCCCTGGCGATGGCCGCCGCGATCAAGGGTTACAAGATGATCCTGATCATGCCGGACAACTCCAGCGCCGAGCGTAAAGCCGCCATGACGGCGTATGGCGCCGAGCTGATTCTGGTCACCCAGGAAGAGGGCATGGAAGGCGCCCGCGACCTCGCCCAGCGAATGGAAGCCGAAGGCCGCGGCAAGGTGCTGGATCAGTTCGCCAATGGGGACAACCCCGAAGCGCACTACACCACCACCGGCCCGGAAATCTGGCGTCAGACCGAAGGCACCATCACCCATTTCGTCAGCTCCATGGGCACCACCGGTACCATCATGGGCGTCTCGCGCTACTTGAAAGAGCAGAACGAGAGCGTGCAGATCATCGGTCTGCAACCGATGGAAGGCTCGGCGATTCCGGGCATCCGTCGCTGGCCGCAGGAATACCTGCCGAAGATCTACCAGGCCGAGCGCGTGGACCGGATCGTCGACATGGCGCAAAGCGAAGCCGAAGACGTGACCCGTCGTCTGGCCCGCGAAGAAGGCATCTTCTGCGGCGTGTCCTCGGGCGGTGCGGTAGCAGCGATGCTGCGTCTGTCCAAAGAAGTTGAAAACGCGGTGATCGTCGCGATCATCTGCGACCGTGGCGACCGTTACTTGTCGACCGGCATTTTCGACGCGCCCAACTGATGGCCAAGCAAGAGAGAGGCCTGCGCTTCCAGCCCACCGGCGGCAGCAAGGCCCCGCAAATTCCGACTGGCAAAAAGCAGCGCTTGAGTATCGAGCGCCTGGCTAATGACGGTCGCGGTATCGCGTTTTTTGAAGGTCGCACCTGGTTCGTCATCGGCGCATTGGCCGGTGAAGAAGTCGAAGCACGCGTGTTGGGTGCCCACGGCAAAGTGGTCGAGGCGCGCACCGAACGGGTGTTCCAGGCCAGCGAACTGCGCCGCCCGGCACCGTGCCCGCATGCCGGTCGCTGTGGCGGTTGCAGCGTGCAACATTTGCCGCACAACGAACAACTCGCCCTGAAACAGCGCATGCTCGCCGAGCAATTGTCGAAGGTCGCCGGTGTCGAACCCGAAGAATGGGCCGCGCCTTTGAGCGGTCCGGAGTTCGGTTACCGGCGTCGCGCCCGAGTGGCGGTGCGCTGGGACATGAAGGCGAAAAAACTCGAAGTCGGTTTCCGCGCCGCTGGCAGTCAGGACATCGTTGCGATCAACGAATGCACGGTGCTGGTACAGCCTTTGCAACCGATCATGACCCGCTTGCCGGAAATGCTCCGGCGCTTGAGCAAACCTCAGGCGCTGGGGCATGTGGAATTGTTCAGCGGTTCGTCGTTGGCGGTTTTGTTGCGGCACATGGCGCCGCTGTCCGACGCCGACATGACGATCCTCAAGGATTTCTGCGCCTTCCATGAAGCCCAATTGTGGCTGCACGGTGACGGTGAACCGCAACCGGTCGAGGCTGACCAGTCGTTGGGTTATCGACTTGAACAGTGGGATTTGAACCTGGCGTACCGACCGGGAGATTTCATCCAGGTCAACGCCGGGGTCAATGAAGCGATGATCGCCCAGGCGTTGGAGTGGCTGAAGCCGACGGCGGATGAACGGGTTCTCGATCTATTCTGTGGTTTGGGTAACTTCGCATTGCCGCTGGCCAAGGTCGTTCGCGAAGTGGTGGCGGTGGAAGGTGTGCAGGCGATGGTCGAGCGGGCAGCCGCGAACGCTGCTAGCAACAATCTTCATAATGCGAAGTTTTTTCAGGCCGATTTATCCCAGCCTTTGACCGATGCCGAATGGGCGCGGGAAGGCTTTTGTGCGGTACTCTTGGACCCACCGCGTGACGGTGCTTTCGAGGCAGTGCGCAAGCTTGCGTCCCTGGGCGCCAAACGGTTGGTGTATGTGTCGTGCAATCCGGCAACGCTGGCGCGCGATACGGTCGAATTGATCAAGCAGGGCTACCGGTTAAAACGTGCCGGGATTCTCGATATGTTTCCTCAGACGGCACATGTCGAGGCCATGGCGTTATTTGAAGCGAGCTAGGACGGCTCGTCTGGTCCGACTGGCCTGCCCACGCCACTCTCGCATTAGCCCCGCGAGCGTCCAAGGGTAACGAAAGGTCAGCGATTTGACGCATTGAATCTGCGTCGTAGGGAAGGTAAGCAAGATGGTACAGGTGAGAGCACACCAGCCGATCAACACCGACGGCAGTATCAATCTCGAGGCTTGGCTCGATCATGCGGTCAGTGTCGATCCGGCACTGGATCGCGAAGCCTTGAAGGAAGCGTGCGAGTTTGCTCGTACGTCTGAACAACAAGCCAATGCGGCGAAAAACCTGTGGTCCGAAGGGACCTCGAGTTTCCGCACGGGCCTTGAGATCGCCGAGATTCTCGCCGACCTCAAACTCGATCAGGATTCGTTGGTTGCCGCGATCCTGTATCGCGGCGTGCGCGAAGGCCAGATCGAGTTGCCGGCGATCAGCCAGCGCTTCGGTCCGGTGGTCGCCAAGCTCATCGACGGCGTGCTGCGCATGGCGGCGATCAGCGCCAGCCTCAGCCCCCGCCAATCCCTGGTGCTGGGCACGCAGGGCCAGGTCGAAAACCTGCGCAAGATGCTGGTCGCCATGGTCGACGACGTTCGCGTTGCACTGATCAAACTGGCCGAACGCACCTGCGCCATCCGTGCGGTGAAAACCGCCGATGACGAAAAACGCAACCGCGTCGCCCGTGAAGTCTTCGACATCTACGCGCCTTTGGCTCACCGTCTCGGTATCGGTCATATCAAGTGGGAACTGGAGGACTTGTCCTTTCGTTACCTTGAGCCCGATCAGTACAAGCAGATCGCCAAGTTGCTTCATGAGCGACGTCTGGATCGCGAGCGCTTCATCGCCGACGTGATGAGCCAACTGAAGAATGAGCTGACCGCCACCGGCGTCGACGCCGACATCAGCGGCCGGGCCAAACACATCTATTCGATCTGGCGCAAAATGCAGCGTAAGGGTCTGGAATTCAGCCAGATCTACGACGTGCGCGCCGTTCGCGTGCTGGTGCCGGAAATGCGCGACTGCTACACCGCACTCGGTATCGTCCACACCCTGTGGCGGCACATCCCGAAAGAATTCGACGACTACATCGCCAACCCGAAAGAGAACGGCTACCGCTCGCTGCACACCGCGGTGATCGGCCCTGAGGGCAAGGTGCTGGAAGTGCAGATCCGCACCCACGCCATGCACGAAGAAGCCGAGCTGGGCGTTTGCGCGCACTGGCGCTACAAGGGCACCGACGTCAAATCCGGCTCCAACCACTACGAAGAGAAAATCTCCTGGCTGCGTCAGGTCCTCGAGTGGCATGAAGAATTGGGCGACATCGGCGGCCTGGCAGAACAGCTTCGGGTCGATATCGAGCCGGACCGGGTCTACATCTTCACCCCGGACGGTCACGCCATCGACTTGCCGAAGGGCGCGACGCCGCTGGACTTCGCCTACCGCGTGCATACCGAAATCGGTCACAACTGCCGTGGCGCGAAGATCAACGGGCGCATCGTGCCGCTCAACTACAGCCTGCAAACCGGTGAACAGGTCGAGATCATCACCAGCAAGCACGGCACCCCGAGCCGCGACTGGCTGAACCCGAACCTGGGTTACATCACCACCTCGCGGGCACGGGCGAAGATTGTTCACTGGTTCAAGTTGCAGGCGCGCGACCAGAACGTCGCCGCCGGTAAAACCTTGCTGGAGCGTGAACTCAGTCGCCTCGGTCTGCCAGCGGTGGATTTCGACAAGCTGGCCGAAAAGGCCAACATGAAGGTGGCCGAAGACATGTTCGCCGCGTTGGGCGCAGGCGATTTACGTCTGGCGCAACTGGTGAACCTGGCGCAGCAACTGGTCGAGCCGGAGCGCGGCAACGAACAGCTGGAACTGATTCCGCGCAAGGCCACCGGCTACAAACCGGGCAAGCGCGGCGACATCCAGATCCAGGGCGTCGGCAACCTCATGACCCAGATGGCGGGTTGCTGCCAGCCGCTGCCGGGGGATGCGATCGTCGGTTACATCACCGTGGGCCGCGGCGTGAGCATCCATCGTCAGGACTGCGCCTCGGTGCTGCAACTGGGCAGCCGCGAACCCGAGCGGATCATCCAGGTCAGCTGGGGGCCGGTGCCGGTGCTCACCTATCCGGTGGACATCATCATCCGCGCCTACGACCGATCCGGTCTGCTGCGTGACGTTTCGCAAGTGCTGCTCAACGAGCGGATCAACGTGCTGGCGGTCAACACCCGCTCGAACAAAGAGGACAACACCGCGTTGATGTCCCTGACCATCGAGATTCCGGGGCTGGATGCACTGGGGCGGTTGCTGGGGCGGATTTCCCAGTTGCCGAACATCATCGAAACCCGTCGTAACCGGACGCCGTAATGATGACCAATGTGGGAGCGAGCCTGCTCGCGATGGCGGTATTTCAGTCAACATCTGTGTTGTCTGCGAGTCCGCTATCGCGAGCAGGCTCGCTCCCACAGGTTTTTGTGATGAGACATGATTGATGTACAGCCTTGAAGACTTGCTGCACTTGATGAGCCGTCTGCGCGACCCGCAGTACGGCTGCCCGTGGGACATCAAGCAAACCTACGAAACCATCGTCCCGCACACGCTGGAAGAAGCCTACGAAGTCGCCGACGCCATCGAGCGCGGAGACTTCGATCACTTGCAGGGTGAGTTGGGGGATTTGCTGTTCCAGGTGGTTTATTACAGCCAGCTGGCGCGGGAAGAAGGGCGCTTCGAATTCGCCGGTGTCATCGACAGCATCACCCGCAAATTGATTCGCCGTCATCCTCACGTTTTTCCCACGGGTGATTTGTACGCACCGCTGGATGTTCCGCGTCTGAATGAAGATCAGGTCAAGCAGCGCTGGGAAGAGATCAAGGCTGAGGAACGCGCCGAGAAATCATCCACGCCAACGCAACTGTCCTTGCTCGACGACGTACCCGCAGCACTGCCGGCATTGTCCCGTTCGGCGAAGTTGCAGAAGCGCGCAGGGCAGGTCGGGTTCGACTGGCCTGACGCCTTGCCGGTGCTCGACAAAGTGCGCGAAGAGCTCGATGAAGTGCTCGAAGCCATGGCCGACAATGACTCGGTAGCGATTGCCGATGAAGTCGGTGATCTGTTGTTTTCCGTGGTCAATCTGGCGCGTCATCTCAAGGTCGACCCCGAAACTGCACTGCGTGGCGCCAACAGCAAGTTCGAAAGACGCTTCCGTTTTATCGAACAGGCATTGCGCGACACCCACCGTCCCATAGAAGATTGCACCCTCGAAGAGTTGGACGCCTTGTGGGGCGAAGCCAAACGTCAGGAAAAGAATTTGCCCAGCTGCGGTTGAGCAGTTGCCTAAGTGAGTAATAAGCACCATGAGCATTTCCCTTCGCGACCAGTTGCTCAAAGCAGGGCTGGTCAACCAGAAGCAGGCCAAACAGGTCGGCAAAGAGAAGCAGAAACAGCAGCGTCTGGCCCACAAAGGCCAGATCGAACTCGATGACTCGCAGCAGCGGGCGGCTCAGGAAGCCATGGCCGAGAAGGTCAAGCGCGATCAGGAGCTGAACCGTCAGCAACAGGAGAAGGCCGAGGCCAAGGCTCGCGCTGCTCAGGTCAAACAGTTGATCGAAGTCTCGCGTCTGCCGAAGCTGACGACCGAGGACTACTACAACTTCGTCGACGACAAGAAGGTCAAGCGCATCTGCGTCAACACCCTGATGCGCAACAAGCTCAGCAGCGGTTCGCTGGCCATCGTCCACCACGCCGGCGGTTATGAAGTGATCCCGCGTGAGGCGGCCCTGAAGATCCAGGAGCGCGACCCACAGCGTATCGTGCAGATGAACGTGAAGACCGAAGAAGTCGCTGTCGAGGACGATCCGTACGCGGCCTATCAGATCCCGGACGATCTGATGTGGTAAGCCGTTAAAGGCTGCAACAACGACAAACCCCGCTCATGGCGGGGTTTGTCGTTTTCAATGCTGTCATTGCTTATGCGGATTGGAGCGCTCGTTGCTGCTCCAGTTTTTCCAGTTCGGCCTTGTAGCTGTGGGCATCGGTTTCGGAGTGGAACATCCCCACCAGCATGTCTTGTTGGTGAACGTCCCAGATCCGGATACCGGCGGCTACGCCTTCGTGGGACTTATGTGAATCGTCGCGTTCAGTTACTTTTACAGTCATCTGCTAGCTCCAATCTCTGTTATCTGCAGCAAGGCGTGTGCAGGACTCCGTTATATGTTTGGTTAGCCTGCTAAGTAAACGACTGGGTTTGGTAACGGACTTTTGCAAAAACAGAGAAAATCCTGCAGCCCTTGAAGCGCGCGGCATTCGGTCGCAGGCCGCTGAGTTTCATGACAAAAGCTTCATGTTCGCATTGAAGAAAATGTCTGGCTTCACACAAAACCTGTGGGAGTGAGCCTGCTCGCGATAGCGGTCTTATTCATACAGAAATGTTGAATGTGGTGCCGTCATCGCGAGCAGGCTCGCTCCCACAGGGATTGCGGTGTTCAATCTTTCAGGCACAAAAAAACGCCCCGAACCAGTCGGGGCGTTTTTGTGTGCAGCGTAGCGGGGGAGGTATTACTTACCGGCCCAGCGCTTCAGTACCAGCGTGGCATTGGTGCCGCCGAAGCCAAAGCTGTTGCTCATCACGGTGTTGATGGTGGCGTCTTCACGAGTCTTGGTCAGGATCGGCATGTCAGCCACTTCCGGGTCCAGTTCGTCGATGTTGGCGGAACCCGCCATGAAGTTGCCTTCCATCATCAGCAGGCAGTAGATCGCTTCGTGAACGCCGGCGGCGCCCAGGGAGTGACCCGACAGGCTCTTGGTGGAGCTGATGGCCGGAGCCTTGTCGCCGAACACTTCACGCACACCTTTCATTTCCATGACGTCGCCGACCGGAGTCGAAGTGCCGTGGGTGTTCAGGTAGTCGATCGGAGTGTCAACGGTGGCCATGGCCATCTGCATGCAACGGATGGCGCCTTCGCCGCTTGGGGCGACCATGTCGTAGCCGTCGGAGGTCGCGCCGTAGCCAACGATTTCCGCGTAGATCTTCGCGCCGCGGGCCAGAGCGTGTTCCAGCTCTTCGACCACGACCATGCCGCCACCGCCGGCGATGACGAAACCGTCACGCTTGGCGTCGTAGGCACGGGAAGCTTTTTCCGGGGTTTCGTTGTACTGGCTGGACAGTGCGCCCATGGCGTCGAACAGGAACGATTGGCTCCAGTGTTCTTCTTCACCGCCACCGGCGAACACGATGTCCTGCTTGCCCAACTGGATCTGCTCCACAGCGTTACCGATGCAGTGAGCACTGGTGGCGCACGCGGAGGAGATCGAGTAATTCACACCCTTGATCTTGAACGGCGTCGCCAGGCAAGCCGAAACGGTGCTGCCCATGGTCCGCGTGACGCGGTACGGGCCTACACGTTTGACGCCTTTTTCGCGCAGGATGTCCAGCGCTTCCATCTGGTTCAAGGTCGACGCGCCACCGGAACCGGCGATCAGGCCGGTACGCACGTTGGAAACCTGCTCATCGGTCAGACCGGAGTCGGCGATGGCGTCTTTCATGGCCAGGTAGGCGTAAGCCGCCGCGTGGCCGACGAAGCGATAGATCTTGCGATCGATCAGCTCTTCGAGGGGAAGGTCAATGGAGCCGGAAACCTGGCTACGCAGACCCATTTCAGCATATTCCGGGTTGAACCGGATGCCAGGGCGGCTTGCACGCAGGTTAGCGGAGACGGTCTCTTTGTCATTGCCCAGGCACGAAACGATGCCCAGACCAGTGATAACGACGCGGCGCATGCGGATAACCCTTAGAAGTTGTCAGTGGAGGTGAAAACGCCGACCCGAAGGGCTTCGGCGGTGTAGATCTCGCGGCCGTCGACGCTGACCGAACCATCGGCGATGGCCAGGTTCAGCTTGCCCTTCAGTACGCGCTTGATCTGAATGTTATAGGTTACTTTCTTGGCGGTCGGCAGAACCTGACCAAAGAATTTCACTTCGCCCGAACCCAGGGCGCGACCGCGGCCCGGCAGACCTTGCCAGCCGAGGAAGAAACCGACCAGTTGCCACATGGCGTCGAGGCCCAGGCAGCCTGGCATCACCGGATCGCCTTCGAAGTGACAGGCGAAGAACCACAGGTCCGGAGTGATATCCAGCTCGGCGACCAATTCACCCTTGCCGTACTTGCCACCCTCGGCGCTGATATGGGTGATGCGATCCACCATCAACATGTTCGGGGCGGGCAGTTGTGCGTTACCTGGGCCGAACAGCTCACCGCGACTGCAGCGCAGCAGGTCTTCCCGAGTAAAGGCGTTTTGTTGGGTCATGCGAGCTCCTCAATAGTCCCATGCGGCAGGTGGGGCAAATCTTCCCGGCCGATCGAGGCGTTCATGCCTCGAGTCAGCAGCCTACTCATAGACTATTGCGTTGTGGTGAAAGTCACAGCACCAAGGACATGAATGTACACTTGTGCACTGAAATTATTATTCAAGCCCCTTTTCGGGCCTGTTCGGGTGCCTAAGACTGCCGCACTTTCGCCTTTCACGCCAGTCGCAGATAGCCGAAAGGCCTGCACTACTGCACCCAGCGCTGCAGAATTTGCTGCAAATCTGTGCGTTTGAAGGGCTTGGCCAGGTAATCGTTCATTCCCGCCGATAAACAGGCTTCGCGGTCACCCTGCAAGGCGTTGGCGGTCAGCGCGATGATCGGCAAGTCTGTGCAGCCGGGTAATTGGCGAATCTGTCGGGTGGCCTCGTAGCCGTCGATGATCGGTAGCCGGCAGTCCATCAGAATCGCTTCGAAAATCAGACTCTCCGCACTGCGCACAGCCTGGGCGCCATCGGTGACGACGCTGACAGTAAAGCCCAGACTGCGCAACATTGCTTCGATGACCGTCTGATTGACCGGATTGTCTTCCACCAGCAACACGTTGCGCCCTTCGCCATCACCGCTGCCGGTCGGTATGCGCGGCACCAGCACGGGCAGCGTCTGTTTATAGAGCGCCAGCGGGATTTCCAGGGTGAACACCGAGCCGCGACCTTCCTCGCTCTGGGCGCGCAACGTGCCGCCCATGCGTTCAGCCAGCGTGCGAGCAATCGGCAGACCCAGCCCGGTGCCCCCGTAACGCCTCGAAATAGAACTGTCGGCCTGCTGGAAGGCGTTGAACATCAATTCCAGGCTTTCAGCCGAGATACCAATCCCGCTGTCGCGCACAGTGCAGGTGAACCACAGCAATTCATGATCCAGCGACTGCCATTGCGGTTCGATGCTGACGCAGCCCTGTTCGGTGAATTTCAGCGCATTGCCGATCAGGTTGACCAGGATCTGCCGGATCCGCGTCGGGTCGCCCTGCACCTGCAACGCGCGCATGTCGTCCGGAATCGACAGCGCCAGGTCGAGCCCGCGTTGCATGGCGCCGTGCGAGAACGACTGGGCGCAACTGCCGATCAGGTCTGCGAGGTTGAATGGAATGTGCTCCAGTTCCAGTTCCGAACGCTCGATGCGCGAGAAATCCAGAATGTCGTTGATGACTTTGAGCAGGTGTTCGGTGGACTCCGAGGCAAGCGCCGCGTATTCGACCTGCTCCTCGGTCATCTCGGTGGTTTCCAGCAGTTGCAGCATGCCCAGCACGCCATTCATCGGTGTGCGCAGTTCATGGCTCATCATCGCAAGGAAATCGGATTTGGCGTTGTTGGCCTTTTCCGCTTCCTCGCGAGTCTGAATCAACTGCGCCATTGCTTGATGCTGTTCGCGACTGGCTTGCTCGAGCCCGTTGGCGAGGTTGTTGATGTGTTGCGACAGCGCGCCCAGTTCAGTGTCGTCGACGATCGGCAGCGGCGTTTTGTAGTCGCCGTCCTGAATCGCCTTGACCGCGTTGCCGATGTCGCGGATCGGTTGCGACAGACTGCCGGCCAGTCGCCGGGCGAGCAGAAAAGTAAACAGCAGGGCGAACAGCGCCAGGATCCCGGCCTTGAGCAGGATTTCCTGCTGACGCTGGCTGAAGGCGTCGTTGGACAGGCCGACGATCACCCGACCCAGATAATCCTCGCTGGGCGTCGTGTTGGCGACGCGGCTGCCCTGCAGGAAATCATTGTGCAGCTGGATGCGTTGCAGCCGCACCGGGGCCTGGAACACTTCGACCTGGTGCGAGCGGTTGTGGGTTTCCGACGGTTGCTCGACGTACACCAGAATCCGGTTGGCGCTGTCCTGGACTTCCAGAAAGCGCACATTGGGCGTGGCCAGGGTAGCCTTGAGCAAACTGTCGAGCACCTCGTTGTTGCCCGAGATCACCCCGTATTCGGTGGCCGGTGCCAGTTGGTTGGCGATCAGTTGCCCGGTGTGATTGAGCTCCTGACGCAGGTCCTGGATCCGCACGAAGGTGAAGAAACTGATCAACAGCAACGTCAGTAACAGGGCAGGGCCGAGGCTGATGATTTGGGTGCGGGTGTTGATGTCCCAACGGCGACGGAAAGTCATGGGTGGCGTTCTCCTGCGGCCAGCTGTGTTGCGACAAACGCATCAGGCATCTGTTCTATACCTAATGAACGAGCCACCTGCGGGTTACTCAAGACTTTGAAATGTTGCGGGTAATGCGCGCGTGGCCATGTCGTTGGTGGTCGGTCGAGCAGCTCATTGAGAATCTCCAGCCAATCACTCTGATCGCTGTAGGTGCTGGCCAGGCTGCCAGCCTTGACGAATCCGGGATTGGGACCGATCAGCGCCATTTGCCGCGCGTAGCTGCTAAGCAGCAGGTTCTTCGCGGTTTTCGGGTTGTACAAATCGGGGTCGTCGAGGCCCAGCAACACGTCGCTGTTTTTCAGCAGAGTCTGCAATGGTCGGCTGTCATTGGTGTTGTCCCAACGCTGGGTAACCACCTCAAGGCCCAGGGAGTGGGCGGCCTGATGCAATTCTTCCAACAGGAATTCGCTGTGGCTGTCGAAGAGCACACCCACGCGTTTGGCATGGGGCAGGAGGAGCCGGGTCAGACGTAATTGCCGGTCCAGAGGCTGATCGCTCCAAAGCAGGCTGAGGTGTGAGGGCAGGGTGGTCCCCAGACGCTGGCGGGCTTGCAGGCGGCTGATGCGCAGGACCAACGTCGCCGGGCCTTGGGAGTCTTGCAGGCGCCAGTCGAGGCTTGGCAGGTCGAGCAGAATCAGACGGGTACCGGCGGGCAGTTTGCCTGGCTCCGGCAGGCTGGCCAGTGTCTGGAAGCGCACGCTGTCGTCAGGGCGCATCTCGTGCAGGGCCTGGACGAAGGATTGCGCGCCGGGGCTGTCCTCGGCGCCGGTCAGCAAAATGTCCGCGGCGCTGGCCGCCAGGCTGCTCAGCAGTCCGGCAAACACCAGGCACAGCCCGGCCAGCAGGCGGCCAAGGATTGGCGTCTTGCGTGACGGGCTATACCGCATCTTAGAACGCCAGCTCTGCGCTGAAGTAAAGCACCCGGCGCTCGTCGTAGTTATTGTCGACGAAGGTTGTGGGCTGACTGTCGAGGCGTTGCTGGAGCACGCCGGCCAGTTCCAGGCTGGCCTTGCCCAGGCCGATGCGTTTGGCGATGCGCGTGTCGACCCGTTCGAAGCGGTAGCCGTTCAGGGCATCGTCACCATAGTAGAAGAGCGCACTGTTCCAGCCGTGGCCCCAGTTGTGCAGCCACCCGGCGGAACCGCTGTTTCGGGCGGTCTGTTGGGCATCCTGCGGGTTGCTCGCCTCGGCATCGACGTAGGCATACGTCAGACGCAGGCGATCGGCGCTGCTGATTCTCCAGTCGAGCTGGGTTTCTGCCCCTTCGAGACGCGCGCTGTTTGAGTTGCTGGCGATGTACTGATTGTTGCGCAGCGGTTCGCTGATCATCCCGGTTATTTCGTCGTAGAACAGTTTCACATCGACCGCCAGCCCCACTTCGGCAAAGTAACCGTTATAGCCCAGCTCCCGAGAGCGCATGTATTCCTGTTCGAGGTTGCCGGGGCCACGGGTCTTGACGAAATAACGGGCACTGGACTGGCCATAGGCGCTGGGTCGCAGGTTCTTTACCTGATAGCTCCAGTTGACGTTGTTCTCGAACATGTCCGGCGAGCGGATGGCTTCCGAATACACCGCCCGCAGGCCATGGCGCGGGTTGATCAGGTAGTTGACTGCCACTCGAGGGGTGAGCGAACTGCCGATCAATTGCGTGTCTTCGAACATCGCACCGCCCTGCAGCAACCAATGCTCGGTGGCGCGCCACTCGAGCTGGCCGAACGCCCGCCAGGTGGTGTCGTCGAGGGTGCCATTGAAGTAGGTCTCGGAATCTGCCCGGTCGTAACGATAGTTCATGCCGCTGACCAGCCGCAGACTGTCGGACAGGCTGAGGGTGTCCTGTAATTCAAGGTCGTAGCGCGATTCCCGGGTGCTCTGGTCAATATCGCCACAGAGGGTTTGCCGGGCGCCGTTTCGCCATTGGTCGAGCACTTGATTGGCCAGTGCGCGCTGGGTCGGGTCACCTGCGGGCGCGCCGGGGCCGGTGTAGCGCTCCATGTTGCGTGCCAGGCGTTCGGTGTAATTCGGGTTGAGCTGCCAGAGTTCGGTCAACTGCGGGCTGAACGAAACTTCGGCATCGCAGGCACGCCAGGTCTGCTGACGATCCCAATGCTGCGCTGAGCCCTGGATGTAAAGGCTGTGATCGGGATTGATGTCGAGGTTCCAGCGCAGCGAGCCGGCGTAGTCCTTGGCGACGACGTCGGAATTGTTCCCGGCAGCGGTAATCCCCGAGAAGACCGGGCGGTAGGTATACGGCCGCTGGTTGCTCCCGTCCTTGGCATTCAATTGCCAGTCGATACTCTGGTTTTCAGTGAGCGTCTGACTGACGGCGAGGTTGAAGCGGTTCAAGCGGCGGCTGTCGCGGTAGTCGGCGCCATTGCGGTCCGAGTCGAAGCCGTCGTCTTGCTGGCCGGACAGTGACAGGCGCAGGTCGCCGCCGTCCCAGCCCACGCCCTGGCTGGCGTAAAAGTCGTCGATGCCGCGCTGCCCACGGGTGACTTTCATTCGCGTGCCGTGGCTGTCGGCCGGATTGCGCGTGATGATGTTGACCACCGCCATCAGCGCATTGGCGCCATAGCTGACGGTGTTCGGGCCACGGAAAACTTCGATGCGTTCGATGTCTTCCAGGGCCACTGGAATGTCGCTCCAGTCCACGGTGGCCAAGCCTGCGCGGTACACCGAGCGGCCGTCGATCAACACTTGCATGCGTCGCGCTTCGGTCGCATTGGTGCCGTGATAGTTCACCGCCGCCTGGTTGCCGTTGATGTTGCCGACCATCATTCCCGGCACCAGTCGCAGCAACTCACTGATGTCCCGGGCGCCGCTGGCGTTGATCAGTTCGCTGTCGATCACCGTCATGCTCCCGGGTACTGCGGCCGGCGACTGCTTGAGTCGCGTCGCGGTCAATACTTGCGGCAGCGGCTCGCTGTCGAGGAACAAGTCGTCGGCAAGCAATGGCGAGCTGAACATCAGCGCCAGTACCAGCGGCGAGCGAGGTGATGGGGAGCCAAACGACACAACACATCCTTGATAGCGAACAATTGGCGCGCATGTTAACCGAGCGCAATGACTTTTCCAGTCACGTTATGGGCATTTTCCTCGGTTTTCTTGGTCTTCTTCCTACAAGTGTCGGTAATTGATGCGGGGGCTGGCCGCCACTGGGCCGCTCCGTATAATGCCGACATCGCCACTGGTATGGATTAACGGATTGCATATGACTGAACAGCGCCCAATTGCGGTCCTGGGAGGCGGAAGTTTTGGTACCGCCGTGGCTAATCTGTTGGCCGAGAACGGGCATCAGGTCCGGCTGTGGATGCGTGACCCCGAGCAGGCTGAGGCCATACGGGTCAATCGCGAGAACCCGCGTTACCTCAAAGGCATCAAGATTCTGCCGGCCGTGGAAGCGGTCACCGACCTGCTGGCCACTCTGCAAGCCTGCGACTTGTGCTTCGTCGCACTGCCGTCCAGCGCGCTGCGCTCGGTATTGATGCCGCACGCCGAACGTTTGAACGGCAAATTGTTGGTTAGCCTGACCAAAGGCATCGAAGCCCACACCTTCAAACTGATGAGCGAAATCCTCGAAGAGATCGCCCCGCAAGCGCGCATCGGCGTGCTGTCCGGGCCGAACCTGGCCCGTGAAATCGCCGAACACGCGCTGACCGCCACGGTGATCGCCAGCGAAGACGAAGAACTCTGCCAGCGGGTCCAGGAAGCGCTGCACGGCAAGACCTTTCGCGTATACGCCAGCGCCGACCGCTATGGCGTGGAGCTGGGCGGGGCGTTGAAAAACGTCTACGCAATCATTGCCGGCATGGCCGTGGCGATGGGCATGGGCGAAAACACCAAAAGCATGCTGATCACCCGGGCGCTGGCGGAAATGACCCGCTTTGCGGTGAATCAGGGCGCCAACCCGATGACCTTCCTCGGTTTGGCGGGCGTCGGCGATTTGATCGTCACCTGCTCGTCGCCGAAAAGCCGTAACTACCAGGTCGGGTTCGCCCTCGGTCAGGGCTTGAGCCTGGAAGATGCAGTGACGCGCCTGGGCGAAGTCGCTGAAGGGGTCAACACCCTCAAGGTGCTCAAGACCAAGGCGCAGGAAGTGGGCGTTTACATGCCGCTGGTCGCCGGGCTGCATGCCATCCTGTTCGAAGGGCGCACGCTGGAGCAGGTGATCGGTCTATTGATGCGTGCCGAGCCGAAAACCGACGTCGATTTTATTTCCACCAGTGGTTTCAACTAAGCATCAGGGAGAGCGAGACATGAACGATCCGAAAACAGAGGACAAGTACGAATCCATCCTGCTGCGAGTGTTGTGGATGATCGTCTATGTGCTGGTCTGGCAAGTGGCGCAGTTCATCCTTGGCGCCGTGGTGCTGGTGCAGTTGATCTATCGTTTGATATATGGCGCCCCGAGCGCCAGCCTGATGAACTTCGGCGACAGCCTGAGCCAGTTCCTGGCGCAGATCGGTCGATTCGGCAGTTTCCACAGTGATCAGAAGCCGTGGCCGTTCGCCGACTGGCCGACGCCGCGTACACCGGAAGGTGAAGCGCCGCACACTGTGGCGCCGGCACCACACCCGGCCCGAGATGAGGAACCCAAGCTATGAAACTCTGGATACTGCGTCATGGGGAAGCCGAGCCACACGGCAAACGTCCTGATTCGGAACGGGCACTGACCGCCCATGGTCGTGAAGAAGTACTGCGCACTGCCGCCGAGTTGGCCGGCAAGCCGCTGACCGCGATCTACGCCAGTCCTTACCTGCGAGCGCAGGAGACCGCAGAAATTGTGCGTACAGCGCTGAATTTCGCGCCGGAGATTCGCACCGTCGACTGGCTGACCCCGGACAATCGCCCGCAAGCGGTGGCGGAGCAGTTGGTGTCTGTGGATCACGCGTTGCTGGTCAGTCATAACCCGCTGGTGGGCAACCTGTTGGGTTACTTGCAGCACGGCCATGTGCAAGACCCGGAAGCGGTGAAAACCGCCGGCCTTGCAGAACTTGAAGGTGATTTGCCGCTGGCCGGCGGGATGAAACTCAACGCCATCAAGCACCCGTAATCCTGTTTTTACAGGGGGAATGGTTTGCCCGAAACTTAAGAGCGACACCGATCAAATGTGGGAGCGGGCTTGCTCGCGAAAGCGATGTGTCAGGCAACATTGATATCGACTGACACACCCTCTTCGCGAGCAAGCCCGCTCCCACAGGTTCTACTTTGTGCCGGATTTTTATGTTTGAAATAGTCAACCGAGCAACTGCTTGGTTGGCTACGCTTGCTCCAGACCAAAAATAAAGGAGCGAGTCGCATGCCTGCTGCTTTTCGTTTGCCGCTGGATGTCTTCTACGAGCGCGAGGCCCGTCATCCCCGCCAGCGCTTTCTGGTCCAGCCCACGGGCGGCGGACAGGTCGAGACCCTGAGCTGGGCCGACGTCGGTCATCAGGCGCGCTGCGCTGCGCATTGGCTGCGCGCACGCGAACTGCCCCAAGGCAGTCACATCGCCCTGATCTCGAAAAACTGCGCCCACTGGATCATCGCCGACCTGGCGATCTGGATGGCGGGCCACGTGTCGGTGCCGCTCTACCCGAACCTTACCGCCGAGACCGTGGCCCAGGTCCTTGAACACTCCGAAGCGGTCCTGGTGTTCATCGGCAAACTCGATGACTGGCCCGGCATGTCTCGCGGGGTCAGCCCCGATCTGCCGACGATCAGCCTGCCGTTGCATCCGCCCGGTACTTTCGACTACAGCTGGGCCGACCTGCAAAACAGCTCACCGATCCAGGACGATCCCAAGCCGTCCGCCGACCAGTTGGCGACCATCATTTACACCTCCGGCACCACCGGCATGCCCAAAGGCGTGATGCACAGTTTCGCCAATCTGGGGTTTGCCACCACTCGCGGCACGCAGTTGTTTGGCTTGAATGAGTCGGATCGGTTGTTGTCCTACCTGCCGCTGTGCCATGTCGCCGAGCGGATGTTCGTCGAGCTGGCGTCGATCTACACCGGGCAAACGGTGTTTTTTGCCGAAAGCCTCGACACCTTCCTGGCCGATTTGCGCCGTGCACGACCGACCGCGCTGTTCGGTGTGCCGAGGATCTGGACCAAATTCCAGATGGGCGTGTACAGCAAAATCCCGGCAAAGCGCCTCGACTTCCTGCTCGGTCTGCCGATCATCGGCAAGCGGGTCGGCCACAAAGTCCTGGCCGGGCTCGGGCTGGATGCCTTGCGCATCGCCTTGTCCGGCGCCGCGCCAGTGCCGCAGACCTTGCTGCTGTGGTACCGCAAACTGGGGCTGGATGTGCTGGAGGTCTATGGCATGACCGAGAGTTGCGGCTATTCGCACGTTTGCCTGCCGGGCCAGAACAAACCCGGCTGGATCGGCAAGCCCTGCCCGGAGGTCGAGGTGCGGATCGCCGAGTCGGGCGAGGTCATGGTGCGTAGCGGCGCGACCATGCTCGGGTATTTCAAGGAGCCTGGGAAAACCGCCGAAACCATCACTGAGGACGGTTTCTTGCGCACTGGCGACAAGGGCGAGGAGGACGCCGAAGGCAACCTGCGCCTGACCGGTCGACTGAAGGAAATCTTCAAGACCAGCAAAGGCAAATACGTCGCCCCGGCACCGATCGAGAATCGTCTGGCGGAGCATTCGCGCATCGAGCAAGTGTGCGTGGTGGGCGATGGCCTGAGTGCGCCGCTGGGGTTGTGCGTGCTCTCGGCGGTCGGTCAGCAGGACGCCAGCGGAACGGCGCGGGCGGGCCTGCATTCAAGCCTGGAAAAACTGTTGGAGGAGGTCAACGGCGTTCTCGATAAACACGAGCGCTTGCATCGATTGGTGGTGGTCAAGGACAGCTGGGCGGTGGAGAACGGCTTTCTGACGCCGACCCTGAAGATCAAGCGCAACGTGATCGAAGCGGCTTACGGCGCCCGCTTCGAAGAATGGAGCGCGCGCAGCGAAGCGGTGCTGTGGCAGGATTGAGTCACGATTAACACCAACAAAGGATGTCAGCAATGAGCTTGTGGCGTACCCATCCCAACATTGAACAGTTGAACGCAATCCAGAAAAACACCATCGGCGAAGTGTTGGATATTCGCTTCGAAGCCTTCGACGACGAGTCCCTGACCGCGAGCATGGTCATCGACCATCGCACTCACCAGCCTTACGGCTTGCTGCACGGCGGCGCCTCGGTGGTGCTGGCCGAAACGGTCGGCTCGATGGCCAGTTACCTGTGCATCGACGCCAGCAAGTTTTACTGCGTGGGCCTGGAAATCAACGCCAACCATTTGCGCGGCTTGCGCAGCGGGCGGGTCACGGCGGTGGCCAAGCCGATTCACATTGGCCGCACGACGCATGTCTGGGATATCCGTTTGACCAGCGATGAGGGCAAGGCCAGTTGTGTGTCGCGGTTGACCATGGCGGTGGTGCCATTGGGTGAGAATCCGCCGGCGCGTTGAGAGTGTGTTTCTTCAATTAGATCCGCCCCCTCTCCCTAGGGGGCGAGGGGACTGACCGAGGTGTTCTTGGTGCTACATCGACCTGAAAGTCCGAGTCGAACTCCGGTCTTGAAAAGCCCCCGATCTGCTCCCTTTCCCCCTCTCCCCCGTGGGGAGAGGGCTGGGGTGAGGGGTGGATTCATCTGACACGCCATTCCCATGACCGGACTGTCATCATTCCTGGCACTTACGGTCATTGCTGTAGGACGTCGTCTTACGGACAATCAACCCTTGTTTTCGTTGATGGATCACCGGTATGTCGCAACAGATATTTTTCGCCCACGCCAACGGTTTTCCCTCAGGCACCTACGGCAAGTTGTTCGCGGCGCTGGCGCCCGAGTATCAGGTGACGCATCTGCAGCAGCACGCCCATGACCCGCGTTTTCCGGCGGACGACAACTGGTACAACCTGGTCGATGAGCTGATTCATCACCTCAAGCAGCAACCGGAACCGGTGTGGGGTGTCGGCCATTCCTTCGGTGGCGTGCTGCACCTGCACGCGGCGTTGCGGTGCCCCGAGCTCTATCGCGGCGTGGTGATGCTTGATTCACCGGTGCTGACCCGCGCTGATCAATGGGTGATCCGCGCCGCCAAACGCTTCGGTTTCATCGATCGCCTGACCCCGGCCGGCCGTACGTTGGGACGCCGGGAAGAGTTCACCGATCTGGACGCGGCCCGACTCTATTTCGCGGGCAAAACCCTGTTTCGCGGTTTCGACCCGGAATGCTTCGACGCTTACCTGCAACACGGCTTGCACAAGGTGGGCGACAGGCTGCGCCTGCGCTTCGACCCGGCCACGGAAATCAGTATCTACCGTGGTGTGCCGCACACCAGTCCCGGCCGCACACGGCAACTGAAAGTGCCGCTGGCGGTGGTTCGCGGGCACAAGAGCCGGGTGGTGATGCGTCATCACGCAAGCCTCGTGGGGCGCTTGCCGCTGGGCGAGTCCCTGACCATGCCTGGCGGCCACATGTTTCCCCTCGAACGTCCCCAGGACACGGCCACGCTGCTGAAGAACCTGCTCAGCCGTTGGGACGGTCGCCGCCAACAGGATTGCGCATGAGCAACGTCGTTGAAGAAGTTCGCCTGAGCCTGCCGCACATCGAGTTGGCAGCGCACTTGTTTGGCCCCGAAGACGGCCTGCCGGTGATCGCCTTGCATGGCTGGCTGGACAACGCCAACAGCTTCGCCCGGCTGGCGCCGAAGCTCAAAGGCTTGCGCATCATCGCGCTGGACATGGCCGGTCACGGTCATTCCGGGCATCGGCCGACCGGTGCCGGTTACGCGCTGTGGGACTACGCCCATGACGTGCTGCAAGTGGCCGAGCAATTGGGCTGGAAGCGCTTTGGGCTGCTGGGGCATTCCATGGGCGCGATCGTTTCGCTGGTGCTGGCCGGTTCGTTGCCGGAACGCGTGACCCATCTGGCATTGATCGACGGGGTCATTCCTCCTACAGACAAGGGCGAAAACGCTGCCGAACGGATGGGCATGGCCCTGCAAGCGCAGCTGGATTTGCGGGAGAAGCGCAAACCGGTCTACAACACCCTCGACCGGGCCATCGAGGCGCGCATGAAAGGCTTGGTCGCTGTCAGTCGCGAAGCCGCAGAACTGCTGGCTCAGCGTGGATTGATGCCCGTGCCGGGCGGTTATACCTGGCGCACCGATAACCGCCTGACCTTACCGTCGCCGCTGCGTCTGACCTCAGAACAGACGATGGCCTTCGTCCAGCGAGTCAGTTGTCCTGCAAAACTGGTGGTGGCTGCCGACGGCATGCTCGCCAAACATCCCGAGTTGCTGGAGCGTCTACCCTTTAGCCGTGAACAGCTGCCTGGCGGTCATCATTTGCACCTGAATGACGAACCCGGTGCCGACCTTGTCGCAGACTGTTTCAATCGGTTCTTCGCTGTTCCTTGACTTGCGCCGGGCAACTGTCGAGGCTGGGCGGGTTGAAATGGGAGACAACCATGATAGATCTCTACACCGCTGCGACCCCGAATGGCCACAAGGTCTCTATCGTGCTCGAGGAACTCGGCCTGCCCTACACGGTGCACGCCTTGAGTTTCGACAAAAAGGAACAGAAGTCCGAGGGCTTCCTCAAGATCAATCCCAATGGCCGGATCCCGGCGATTGTCGACCGCGCCAACGGCGATTTCGCTGTGTTTGAATCCGGCGCGATCCTGATTTACCTGGCTGAATTGAGCGGCAAACTGCTGCCAAAAGACCCCAAGGGGCGCTCGGTGGTCCTGCAATGGCTGATGTTCCAGATGGGTGGAATCGGCCCGATGCAAGGCCAGGCCAACGTGTTTTTCCGTTATTTCCCGGAGAAGCTCCAGGGCGCCATCGATCGCTATCAACATGAAACCCGCCGCCTCTATGAAGTGCTCGACACGCGTCTGCAAGCCGTGGAGTTTCTGGCCGGTGAATACAGCATTGCCGACATCGCCACTTATCCGTGGGTCCGTGGCCATGAGTGGTCGGGTGTCGCGGTGGACGGTTTGCCGGCCCTGCAGCGCTGGATGGCAACCATGGAGGCGCGTCCGGCGGTACAGCGCGGTTTGCTGGTGCCTGAGCGCATCGATGACGCCAGTATCATCAAGGGTGCCCAGGCCATGCTGATCCGATGAGTCTATCCATGCGTTCATTCAGTCTGCTGGCGCTGTGTTGTTTCAGTCCGCTGTTATTTGCCGCCGATGTCCCGGGCAGCCATGACTTGCCGATCGTGCCGCGTATGGCCGATGCGCAGATCGTTGACTATCGTCCGGTCGCCGAACTTGAGCGGATCTATCCATTGGGTTCGATCCGCAAAATCAGCGGCCAGTTGCGCTTCGACGGCCAGGTCGCTGCCCGAGGGCAAACCACGTCGGTAACCTACGAGTTGCCACCGGAGCATTCCTCCACCGAGGCCTTCACCGCTGCTCGTGAAGCCTTGCAGAAGCAGGAGGCCCAGTTGCTGTTCTGGTGCCAGGCCCGTGATTGCGGCGAAAGCAGCCTGTGGGCCAATGATGTCTTCGGCAATGCCAAGCTTTATGGCGCAGATGATCAGCAAGCGTTTTTGCTGTTGCGTCTGGCGGCCCCTCAGGACAACACGCTGGTGGCGCTTTACAGCATCACGCGCGGCAATCGCAAAGCTTATCTGCACGTCGAACAGTTTGACGCCGCCGCGCCGCTGGGTGATTTGCTGCCGACTTCTGCAACCTTGCTTCGAGAGCTCAAAAGCACCGGTGAACTCGATTTCCCCAAACTGACCGGCGATCCTGACGAGTCCTGGCTGCGCCTGATCTCTCGTGGGCTGAATCTGGACACCACGTTGCGGGTCAGTGTTTCCGGGCCGAAGGCCGAAGCCTGGCGTCAGGCACTGATCGGGCAGGGTGTGCGTACCGCCAGGATGGAAGCCGGCAGCATCGACGGCGCTGGTTTGCACATCGAACTGTTGCGGTAAGCTTTATCAGGCGAACGTACACGCTGCGTTCGCCTACTCTTTTGCGGACTGATTTTTTCGAGATTTAGATGATCAATAACGATCGGCTGTTGGTGCAGATCCTGCTCCTGGTGCTGTTTGGCGCGAGCTTCTGGGTGATGGCGCCGTTCTGGTCGGCGCTGTTCTGGGGCGCGGTGCTGGCGTTTGCCAGTTGGCCGCTGATGCGTTTGCTGACTCGCTTGTTCAAAGGTCGCGAATCTCTGGCGGCCGCAGTACTGACGCTGGGCTGGATGTTGCTGGTGGCGTTGCCGTTGGTCTGGCTGGGGTTCAACCTCGCGGACCATGTGCGCGATGCCACGGCGTTCATCAAGGATGTGCAGGTCGACGGGCTGCCGGAAGCGCCGATCTGGCTGGGCAGTATTCCCTTGGTGGGCGAGCGGCTGGTGGGGGTCTGGAACAGCATCGATCAGCAGGGCGCGGCAATGATGCTGGCGGTCAAACCTTATCTGGGTCAGGTCGGCAATTGGTTGCTGGCGCGCAGTGCGCAGATTGGCGGCGGGATACTTGAGCTGACGTTGAGTATCGTCTTCGTGTTCTTTTTCTACCGTGACGGGCCGCGTCTGGCGGCGTTTGTTCACGGGTTGCTGGAACGTCTGATCGGTGAGCGTGCCGGGTATTACATTGAGTTGGTGGCGGGCACGGTGCAGCGGGTGGTGAACGGCGTGATCGGGACGGCAGCGGCCCAGGCGGTTCTGGCGTTGATCGGGTTTTTGATTGCCGGGGTACCCGGGGCGCTGGTGCTGGGGATCGTCACGTTTTTGTTGAGCCTGATTCCGATGGGACCGCCGCTGGTGTGGATTCCGGCCACGGCCTGGCTGGCCTGGAAGGGCGAGTACGGGATGGCGGTGTTTCTCGGGATTTGGGGGATGTTCATCATCAGTGGCGTCGACAACGTGCTCAAACCGTACCTGATCAGCCGGGGCGGGAATTTGCCGTTGGTGATTGTCCTGCTCGGGGTGTTTGGCGGGCTGATTGCCTTCGGGTTTATCGGCTTGTTCATCGGCCCGACGTTGTTGGCGGTGGCCTACAGCCTGCTGAACGACTGGAGCAAGAGTCAGGCCCGGGTTGAGGATCGCCGGCCCTGAGATTGATCGTTCCCTCGCTCTGCGTGGGAATGCCGCATGGGACGCTCCGCGTTCCGCTTCGGGATGTGACGCAGAGCGTCACGGGATGCATTCCCACGCAGAGCGTGGGAACGATCAACCTGTAGGAGCAAGGCTTGCCCGCGAAGCTTTTGATTTAAGTGGCCTCGTTCAGGTACTTGCCTACGGTCGCCACGTTGTCGAGCGAGTACTGCTTGCTCAGGTTGGCAATCATTTTATTCAGGGCTTCGGTCACGTTCGACTGATCGGTGGAACTGTCGGTGTTTCGCTCGCGGCCGGCTTGCAACGCAGCGTTCAACTCGTCGCTGCTGACGCCGCCACTGCTGTCGCTATCCAGCACTTTGAGCAACGCGGCGCTGGTGTCGGTGCTGGTCGATGAGGTGCTGCTGGTCTGCAACGCGCTGGTCAGCTCGGTGACGCTGACACTGCCGTCGCTGTCCGCATCGAGCTGGCTAAACAGTTCTTCGCTGGACATTTGTTGAGGTGGCGGCGGCGGAGGGGCCATCGCGGCCATTTCTTCACTGCTCAGGCTGCCGCTTTCGTCGCTGTCCAGGTCAGCGAAGTTCTTGCTCAGGCTGACCAGCAGACCGTCGTCGGTTTTCTGCGACAGAGCGCTCTTGAGTTCATCCTGATCCACCGCGCCATCGCTGTTGCTGTCGAGTTTGGCGAGCAGATCTTTCTGAAATTGTTGACTACGGGCGGAGCTGGTTGCGGTGCTGCTGGTGCTGGTATAGCTCGTATAACTGCTGACGCTACCGATCATTGCGCTCACTCCTTGGAATGGATAACCGGTGGGTGCACCGGTTTATGCAGCCTCAAGGGGCAAGTTGTCGTGGGTATGTGAAGTTTGTACCGAACGGTACACAGAACACACGGATCTGCTACACGGATCGAGGTAGTTGGATAACAGCGGTCAATCCGCCGCCGGGTGTTTCTTCCAGGCTCAACTGTCCACCCAGGCGTTCGGCCGCCTCGCGGGCGATGGTCATGCCCAGCCCGACGCCACCGGAGTTGCGGTTGCGCGATCCTTCCAGGCGAAAGAATGGCTCGAACACGGCTTCACGTTTATCCGCCGCAATCCCCGGCCCATGGTCGATGACCCGGATCACCAGGGTTTCGCGCGTGTCGTCGAGCGTAATCAGTGCCTGCCCGGCATAACGCAGGGCATTGTCCAGCAGGTTGTTGATGCACGAACGCAAGGCCATCGGCTGCACTTGCAACGGTGCGCAGTGGCCGCTGGTCAGAACATCGGCGCCCTGGTCCTGGGCGTTTTCACTCAGGGATTCGACCAGCGCCTGCACGTCCATCCATTGCAGGGCCTCACTGGTGCGCTGCTCGTGCAGGTAGGTGAGCGTGGCGTCGAGCATGCCGATCATGTCGTCCAGATCCTGACGCATCTGGCCTTGCAATTTGTTGTCGTCGATCTGCTCCAGTCGCAGCTTGAGCCGCGACAGCGGCGTGCGCAGGTCGTGGGAGACGGCGCCAAGCATCCGCGAGCGTTGTTGCACTTGTTCACGAATGCGTTGCTGCATCTTGTTGAAGGTGTGTGCCGCTTGCCGTGCTTCCCGTGGGCCGGACTCATCCAGAGGCGGGCTGTCGAGGTTTTCGCTCAGTCGCTCGGCAGCATCGCTCAGTCGCTGGATCGGCCGGCTCAGCAGTTTGGCACCGTACCAGGCGGCGATGATCAGCGAGACCAGCTGAAAGGTCAGCGGCACCAAGGGGCCGCCGAACCACGGCCGCGGTGGCCGACTTGCGAAGCGCGGGTCCATCGGCGGGCGCTGTCCGTCGAATTTTTCGGAAAACCCCGGCGGCGGCGGGGGCGGCGG
>NZ_JAHBDP010000106.1:0-35611 GCF_019956495.1 Pseudomonas sp. BF-B-26
ACATTAATGCTGCCTGGCACCCCGCCTTCGCGAGCAAGCCCGCTCCCACAGGTTCAGCACCTTACTGACGACCCTCATCGGCGTTTCATCGACCACCAAACCCGCCACTACCTCAACACGCTATACTCCCGCTCTTTTTTCCGGAGCGACGTCATGTCCCTGCCTAGCCTGCGCCTCAAAGCCAACGCCGACCGTCGCCTGCGAAACGGCCACTTGTGGGTCTACAGCAACGAAATCGATGTAGCCGCCACCCCATTGCACGGCTTCAAGGCCGGCGACCAGGCGATCCTCGAAGCCGCCAGCGGCAAGCCGCTGGGCATCGTTGCCATGAGCCCGAACAACCTGATCTGTGCCCGCCTCTTGTCGCGCGACATCAAGTTGCCGCTGGACAAGTCGCTGCTGGTGCATCGCCTGAACGTCGCGCTGTCCCTGCGCGATCGCCTGTTCGACAAGCCGTTCTATCGCCTGGTCTACGGCGATTCCGACCTGCTGCCAGGTCTGGTAGTTGATCGTTTCGGCGACATCCTGGTGGTACAGATCGCTTCGGCAACCATGGAAGCCCATAAAGAAGACGTGATCGCAGCGCTGACCCAAGTGGTCAAGCCTAGCGGCATTCTGTTCAAGAACGACTCCGCTGCCCGTGATGCCGAAGGCCTAAACCGCTACGTCGAAACCGTGTTCGGCCTGGTGCCGGAGTGGGTTGCCCTGGAAGAAAACGGCGTGAAGTTCGAAGCACCCGTCATCCAGGGACAGAAAACCGGCTGGTTCTACGACCACCGCATGAACCGCGCGCGCCTGGCACCTTACGCCAAAGGCAAACGCGTGCTGGACTTGTACAGCTACATCGGCGGCTGGGGCGTGCAAGCGGCTGCATTCGGCGCCAGTGAAGTGTTCTGCGTCGACGCATCGGCCTTCGCCCTCGACGGCGTCGAGCGCAACGCCGCGCTGAACGGTTTCGCCGACAAAATGACCTGCATCGAAGGTGACGTGTTCGAAGCCCTGAAAGAGCTGAAAGCCAGCGAAGAGCGTTTCGACGTGATCGTTGCCGATCCTCCGGCGTTCATCAAACGCAAAAAAGACATGAAGAACGGTGAAGGTGCCTACCGTCGCCTGAACGAGCAAGCCATGCGCCTGCTCAGCAAGGACGGCATCCTGGTCAGCGCTTCATGCTCGATGCACCTGCCGGAAGACGATCTGCAGAACATCCTGCTGACCAGCGCCCGTCACCTGGACCGCAACATCCAGATGCTGGAGCGTGGCGGTCAGGGCCCGGATCACCCGGTTCACCCGGCTATCGCCGAAACCCGCTACATCAAGAGCATCACCTGCCGTCTGCTGCCAAACAGCTGATTTCGCCGGTTTGACGGGGAGCCTGCCGGCTCCCCGTTCTATTATCTGTTATTGAACTCTCTAACTTCCTACTCCAGCGATCTTAATGACTTGCAGGACGTTTCGCCCTGTCTGTTATTTAAGCGGACAGAACTTACAAGATTCATCCAACCCTCAGATCAATCCGACAAAATTACTGGAATATTCCTACCCAATTTCCCCTTGATAAGAATTCATTACAAACTATGATTAAGTCGTCACAAAGGAGTGACACTCACTATCAATTACAAGGAGTTCAAAACATGAAAGCAATTACTCTGGAAACCAACAAAATCGCTAACCTGGCTTTTCTGGTCGCACCAAAAGCCCGCTAAGTAAATGAAACGCTGGGGAGTGCCGGCTACCCAGCGTTTTCTATGGAAAGACCAGAGTGAATCGCCAATCATGCAGATAAACCCTTATATATTCATACTTCCTCGCACGCCCGACCAAATAGTCTGGGACTACAAGAACCACAAACAATTCGAATTGAATCTTGAGTATTCAACCCGTCTCGCACACCTTATCGAAAACCCTGAAAAGTTTGATGACAATAACATAATAGACACACAACTCATGAACGCGGGAATACTCACACCCTCAATACAAAGCCCCCTTGAATGGGGTTGGGACGAACTGTCGAAGATATTTCATATCGGCACCAAGAACATTCCTTGTGAATATGTCCCCCAAGATATTAATGAATGGTCGAGACACTATCTGGACCATTGCGCCGAACTACTGGCCACTCCTGCCCCCCAGACCAGGCGCACAGAGCGCCCGACAACCGAACGAATTGCCCTGCCTCAACCCTCCTGCTTCCCGGTAAAAGCGCTGGTAAAGACATTGATCGAGCGAAAGACCTGTCGCACCTTCACGGGTGAAAGGGTTTCCCTCGATGATGTGAGCACTCTTCTGTATTTGTCCCTTGGCTATTTGCGTGAGCGCGACAACGACATCGACGAAACCATCGCTGACGGTCTCGGCGCCCGGCGCACCAGTCCATCCGGTGGCGGGCTGAATGCCTGCGAAGGTTTTCTTCATGTTCAGAACGTCAGCGGCCTGAATCCCGGTCTCTACGCCTACCACCCCGACGAACATGCTCTGAGCTTCGTCAGTCCGGTGCCTGACTCGCCCTTGGGCCAGTTGTTGTGTGGGCAGCATTTCATCAACAACCTGCCAGTCGGCCTGTTCATCACCGCTCGCTTCGACAAACTGTGGTGGAAATATGAACACTCGCGGGCGTACCGAATGGCCTACATGGAGGCCGGTCATATTTCACAGACCTTTCAACTGGTGGCCACCGCACTTGGGTTAAGCACCTGGCTGACCGGTGCGTTGGCGGACGATCAGGTCGAAACGTTGCTGGGGATCGAGGACAGCGCCGAACAACCGTTGTTTTTTGTGGGCTGCGGCCAGAGTGACGGGCAAGTGATGTGCAAGGAATTAAAAGCACTGCTGCGCAGCCGAGGCTCACAACAATGACCGAGCCCCGCACAGACGACCTGTCACTGCCCGACGCCTGGGCACAGCGCTTCACCCTCGGTGACTGGAACACCCGAGCCTCGGTACGAACCAGCGAACACACCTATCAATTGCCATCAGATCTGGAACGGCAACTGGAAACACGACACTGGTTCCCGCCCGCCTTCTTGCCCTACCTGAATCACCCGGTGATCGAAGCAGCCGGCAGCGCGATCACCCATCGATTATCGGCCAACCATCTGGTGTATTTCCTCGACTACACCACCCGGCTCGAACATCGGATCGTCAACCGCTCCGTGGAAACCATCGTCCACGATGAGCTCGGTGCGCCCATCCCCCGACGGATGAAAACGGCCGCCCTCCAGCTCTATACCGATGAGGGTTATCACGCGCTGTTCTCCAATAGTCTCGCCGAGCAGATAGCCGACCTCTACGGCATGACCCAACGCCCGGTGATGCCGCGCCGCATTACCCGACTGAACGCCCTGATTGACCACTGCCCAGACAGGCATAAAGCGCTGGCCTGGTTTCTCGTCGGTTTCGTGTCCGAGACCATCATCGCCAGGGAACTGCTCGAGGTTTGCCGCAACGAGCTGGTGTCCAGCGTCCAGGAAATGCTCAGGGACCACCTCACCGACGAGGCCCGACACAGTCGTTATTTTTGCGAGGTGTTCCATTATCTGTGGCTGACCCTGAACAGCAGCCAACGCACGTTCGCCGCAAAGCTGCTGGTGGACATCCTCCTGATGTTCTTTGAGGTCGATGAACGATGGCTGAAGGAAAGCCTGAACAGCGTGGGCCTCAGGGAAAATTGCGTCGCAGAAATCCTCAGTGCCCTGACCGGCCCGCAAGCCTGCCTTCAGCGCGCCCGATCAGGTGCAGGCGCGACGCTACAGGCAATGGAAAAGGCAGGTTTTTTCGACCTGCCTTTTAACCAGCGAATCTTCGTACAGGCAGGACTTGTCGATGGATGAAGGAAAATCTGCGGTCAGTGTCAAACACCGCCGCTCTGCGATCACCCTGTTAATGACCATGGTCATGCTGGGGGTCTTCCCTCTGGATGTTCTGCTGCCATCGTTCCCGGCGCTGGCCGAACACTTCCGGACCACGCCAGGCGACATCGCGTTTTCCATCAGCCTGTTTGCCATCGGGATCGCACTTTCCCAACTGCTGGTCGGGCCGCTCTCGGATGTCATCGGGCGCAAAAGTCTGCTGCTGGCGGGAATGGCAGTCTCGATTGTCGGTGCGACGGGTTGCGTGCTGTCCACTGACTACGCCTGGTTCCTGATGTTCCGGGTGGTGCAGGCCATCGGCTGCGGTTGCTTCGTACTCTCGCAGGCACTGGTCCAGGACCTGTTCGACGGCAAGGAGCGGGATCAACTGCGGATCCTGATGGTCACCGCCAGCGGGATCTTCATTTCCGTCTCGCCACTGGCTGGCACCCTGTTGCAACAGGCACTGGACTGGCCCGCAAGCTTCATTATCTTTATTGCCCTCGCCGCCGCCGTGTTCCTCAAGGCCTGTTTCTTTCTTGATAACCGGCACACCACCACAACCCCGCGCCGAAGCATTCTTCAGTCCTACCGGCGCGTCTGTCGCGATGCGGGTTTCCTCGGCTATTGGCTGATCGCCGCAATCGCCTTCACCTGCCACTTTTCCTTCATTGTCATCTCGCCCCTGATCTTCATGGAGCAGTTGCAGCTTTCGGCCTACGAGTTTTCCCTGACATTGTTGCTGTATGGCGTGGCCTACATCATCGGCGGCATTGTCGCTCGAGTCCTCGCCGGGCGGATCGCGGCCAATACACAGATAGTCGTTGGCCTGGGCCTGATCTTCATTTCTGGACTGGTGATGCTCTTGCTCTCAAATCTGCTGGGGCTTTCAGCCCTGACCGTGCTGATCCCCATGATCATCTGCACCGCCGGCACAACCATCGTCCGCCCTGTTGCCACCTCCAAAGCCATGGAAGTGTTCCCGGACAATGCCGGTACATCGGCGTCGGCCGGGAACACGCTGATCTTCATCTTTGGCGGGGTGATCAGCGCCCTGATCAATCTGAGTGGCGCCCATCTGCAAACGACTCTCGCATTGAGTTTCATCGTCTTGAGCACCGTCGGCGTTTCCTTCAATGCACTGATCACACGTCGGCAGCTCTCGCTGAATACCGGATGATTCCTGCCGGTCGTCATCCCACACGCTCCGTCAGTGCTGGATCCCCCTTTTCCGGCATTCCCTCCTGACGCCAGCCGTGTAGAATCGCGACATTCATCGCCAGTCATCCCCCGGCGGGTTTATGAGCTCAAGCTGAAGCGCGCGGCGATCCCGCAAAGTTATCGGCAACTTCCGGACACACGGCCATTTCTGAGTGTTCCAGACGTCAATAGAAGCTCACTTCCCTTTTGATACCTGATTAGCCGCCCGGAGTGCTTCATGCCTGATTACCGCTCGAAAACATCCACCCATGGCCGCAACATGGCCGGCGCCCGCGCACTGTGGCGCGCAACGGGTATGAAAGATGACGACTTCAAAAAGCCGATCATCGCCATTGCCAACTCCTTCACCCAGTTCGTACCGGGCCACGTCCACCTCAAGGACCTGGGCCAACTGGTCGCCCGTGAAATCGAACGCGCCGGCGGTGTCGCCAAAGAATTCAACACCATCGCCGTGGATGATGGCATCGCCATGGGCCACGACGGCATGCTGTATTCGCTGCCGAGCCGCGAGATCATTGCCGACTCCGTCGAGTACATGGTCAACGCCCACTGCGCCGATGCGATCGTCTGCATCTCCAACTGCGACAAGATCACCCCTGGCATGCTGATGGCCGCCCTGCGCCTGAACATCCCGGTGATCTTCGTTTCCGGCGGCCCGATGGAAGCCGGCAAGACCAAACTGGCCAGCCACGGTCTCGACCTCGTCGACGCCATGGTGATCGCCGCCGACTCCAGCGCTTCTGACGAGAAAGTCGCTGAGTACGAGCGCAGCGCCTGTCCGACGTGCGGTTCGTGCTCCGGCATGTTCACCGCCAACTCGATGAACTGCCTGGTCGAAGCCCTGGGCCTGGCATTGCCGGGCAACGGTTCGACCCTGGCCACCCACAGCGACCGCGAGCAACTGTTCCTGCAGGCCGGTCGCACCATCGTCGAGCTGTGCAAACGTTACTACGGCGACAACGATGAGTCGGTATTGCCGCGCAACATCGCCAACTTCAAGGCGTTCGAAAACGCCATGACGCTGGACATCGCCATGGGCGGCTCCACCAACACCATCCTGCACTTGCTGGCTGCGGCCCAGGAAGCCGAGATCGATTTCGACCTGCGCGACATCGACCGTCTCTCCCGTCACGTTCCACAACTGTGCAAAGTTGCGCCGAACATCCAGAAGTACCACATGGAAGACGTGCACCGCGCCGGCGGGATCTTCAGCATCCTCGGCTCGCTGGCCCGTGGCGGTCTGCTGCACACCGACCTGCCGACCGTGCACAGTAAAACCCTGGCCGAAGGCATCGCCAAGTGGGACATCACCCAGACCAACGACGAAGCGGTGCATCACTTCTTCAAGGCCGGTCCCGCGGGCATCCCGACCCAAACCGCGTTCAGCCAGTCGACCCGTTGGGAAACCCTGGACGACGACCGTGAAAACGGCTGCATCCGCAGTGTCGAACACGCCTACTCGAAAGAAGGCGGCCTGGCCGTTCTCTACGGCAACATCGCGCTGGACGGCTGCGTGGTGAAAACCGCCGGCGTCGACGAGTCGATCCACGTGTTCGAAGGCAACGCGAAGATCTTCGAAAGCCAGGACAGCGCCGTACGCGGCATCCTCGCGGACGAAGTGAAAGCCGGCGACATCGTGATCATTCGTTACGAAGGCCCGAAAGGCGGCCCGGGCATGCAGGAAATGCTGTACCCGACGTCGTACCTGAAATCCAAAGGCCTGGGCAAAGCTTGCGCCCTGCTCACCGATGGCCGTTTCTCCGGCGGCACCTCGGGCCTGTCCATCGGCCACGCTTCGCCAGAAGCGGCGGCCGGCGGCGCGATTGGTCTGGTGCAGGATGGCGACAAAGTGCTGATCGACATTCCGAACCGCTCGATCAACCTGTTGATCAGCGACGAAGAAATGGCCGGTCGTCGTGCCGAGCAGGATCAGAAAGGCTGGAAGCCTGTGGAAAAACGTCCACGTAAAGTGACCACCGCACTGAAGGCCTACGCCCTGCTGGCGACCAGCGCCGACAAGGGTGCTGTGCGTAACAAGGCGATGCTCGACGGGCTGTAAGCGTCGATCACCGCGATAAGAATGCCCCGCCAAGTGCGGGGCTTTTTTATGGGCCTATGATGAGATCTCGCTTTACGGCCCCACCAGCCGGGCTTGCAGATAATCGTAAAGTTCGCCGGCGCTTTTTTTGTAACCTTCACTACTCAGGTGAATCAGATCATTTTGAGCCAAATGCGCTACCTGCCAGCGCTCAATTGAACAGGCGCCACCCATGTAAGCTTGCCAGTCCCAGAACAAGGCGGCGGCCTTCAGTGCTGCTTGCCTTTGAATTTGAATGATCTGAGCCAGTTTTGCCGGTTGGCGCCCGGCGCATGAGTCAGCGGACTGTTGTTTTATCGAGTCTGCTGGCCCGACGAGCAAGATCACGACATCAGGCAAGGTGCGTCGTAACAGGACAAGCTTCTCGCTCAGGTCAGCCTCATAAAGTGTCAGGTCCAGATCGTCGTCAAATGCTTCATTACCCCCATACGCGAGTACCAGCAAGTCAGGGTGCAAGGCTTGCAGGGTGCTTTGCCAGCCGTCTTGCCACCTATCGAGAATCTTCAACATCGCACCATTAACACCCAATGCAGAGTACGTCACTCCAGTCTCTGTCAACGACTCGATGTTCCAGCCTCCCAGTTCTACGGTCTGATTCGAGGCTATCACCAGATCAACCGGCAGGCTTACGGGTTTGATAGCGGGGCTGAAACGCCATTGTCCAGATGTTGGCAACAGCTCGACACTGGCAGAGTCCCCTCCAGCACTGGCGGTCAGGCGGCTATTGAAGAGCGCACGGTACAGCGCTGATATTCGATATATGCCGTCATTCGATGCTCGTGATTCGATATGCACCCCTGCGCCCGGGCTCATGGGCAGCGACAGATAGCCTCCCAATGGAAACTCGCCGCTGTACTGATTGCGACTGGAAACCAGACGCCATTGCCCATCTACCGTCGACAGAACAACCTGATCGTAACGAGTGCCTGGTACAGGCATCGCCGCGATGAAGCCAATGCCGCCAGCACCGTATTGTTTCTGGAACAGTCGGCGCATTTCGCCTGTGAACAAATCGGCAGCCGTGTGAGAGTCTCCCAATTGCACAATACTGACCGACGTGCTGCGCGAGGCCTTTAGTTTGCCCACCAGCTTACTCAAGTTCAGGGGCGAGACCCCTTGAGGCACGGTGGGTGAAATGACCTGATCATTTCGCGGCATCGACTCAGCCGCCGCACTCGTGCAAAGCCAGCCGTATCCGCTCAGCGTGGCGATCATCCACGCGATAAAGACCCGATGTAATCGTCGCATGCCCCCGTTCCTTCGGTCGTTGCCCGAGCCAACTGCCCAGCGCCGTATCACCCAATGATAAATCAATGAATATAGGCAGCAGACAGCCACTGCGCGTCGTTATTCCGAACAAAAAAAGGCCCCGCATTTGCGGGGCCGGTCGCGTGCCCACACTGTGCGGGGGCGATTATCGTGGCATTTACTGAATCTCTTCCGGCTTCACGATCACCCAGTTCTTGTCCGCCGTGACCTGCAACCCTTCCTTGGCCTGAGCCGCCGCGTGCTTGGCCATCATGCCGTTAATCTGGTTCATGTATTTGTCTTTGCGGTTAACCCACAAGTGGATGCCACCCTTGGCCACGTCAACATCGTGGAACAGCATGTAACCGTCGCTGCTCGGGGTATCGCCGCCCACCAGTACCGGTTTTTTCCACTCGTCGATGTAGGTCAGGATCGCCGCATGCTTGCCGGCCATCCAGGTCGCCGGGGTCCACAGGTACGGGGTCAGTTCGAGGCCGAGGTTGGCTTTCTCGTCATACTTGCCCGCGGTGATCTGCTTGCGCGCCGTGGTCAGTTCGCCGGTCTGGCGGTCCTTGAGCAGCGTGGTCACGCCGATCACGTTCTGCGGTTTGACGTTGTAGCCGTACTTCGGATCGGCGGCGACCATGCGCACCAGCTCCTCGGAGGCGGCGGTCATCACGTAGACATCGATGCCGTTCTCCATCAGCTTGTTGTAGAGCTCTTTCTGGCCGGTGAAGATTTTCGGCGGGTTGACGTCGAGGTTCTTGACCACGTCGCCTTCGTAATACGTCGCCGGCACCGGTTTACCAGACGTCATTAACTCATCGACGTAGCCTTTGAGTTCCTGGAGGGTGAAGCCGGAGAACACTTGGGCGACCCATGGGTAGCAAACCATGTCGTCGACTTCGCAGAGTCGATAGTAGTAGCTGAACAAACTTTCCTTGTGGTCGGCAGTGTCTTTGAACGGCATCAGTTTCAGGGAGGGATCGAGTTTCTCGCGGGTGATCAGGCCCTTGTTTTCCATGAACGGCAGCAACGACTCTTCGAGGTCGTAGCGGTAACTGGTGTTGTCCATGTCGAACACCGCGTAGTTACCTTTGTTGGCGTTGGCGGCAATCATTGCGTCCAGCGCCTTGGCCTGATCGGCTGGCCAATGCTTCAAATCCGTGGCGAATACCTGGCCGGCGAGGCCAAGACCCAAACTCAATCCCAACGCGGCAGCCAGAAATTTCGGTGCAAGCTTCATCGGCATTTCTCCCTGAATGAAAGACATCGACGCTAACAAATAAGTGTGACAGTCCTCGCCTGTCAGCGACCGCTCACGTCTCCATTGCGCCAGCTGCATCCCTGTGAGCGACGCGCGCTTATTCCAAAAACGACGGTTTTCATACGTTTTTGGTATTAATTCATTGGAAATCAAGCTGTTAGGCTTGCCGGTTCGCAGTCACCCCGGAAGGTGGCTGGCACAAGTCTTATCGGAGTTCTCATGAATCTGCCGCTGATCCTCAATCTGCTGGTGTTCCTCGCGTTACTTTTTGGTCTTGCACAAACCCGTCACACCACCTGGAGCCTGGCGAAAAAAGTTCTGCTCGCGCTGGTGCTGGGCGTGGCGTTCGGTGTGGCGCTGCACACCCTTTACGGTGCCGGCAACCCGGTACTGAAAGCGTCGATCGGCTGGTTCGATCTGGTGGGCAACGGTTACGTGCAGTTGCTGCAAATGATCGTGATCCCGCTGGTGTTCGCCTCGATCCTTAGCGCCGTGGCCCGCCTGCACAACGCCTCGTCGCTGGGCAAGATCAGCTTCCTGACCATCGGCACGCTGCTGTTCACCACGGCCATTGCGGCGCTGATCGGTATCGGGCTGACCAACCTGTTTGGTCTGACCGCTGAAGGCCTGGTGGCCGGCACTCAGGAAATGGCCCGTCTGCAAACCATCCAGACCGACTACGCGGGCAAGGTTGCCGACCTGAATGTGCCGCAGCTGTTGCTGTCGTTCATTCCGCAAAACCCGTTCGCCGACCTCGCTCGCGCGAAGCCGACCTCGATCATCAGCGTGGTGATTTTTGCTGCGTTCCTTGGGGTCGCGGCGCTGCAACTGTTGAAAGATGACGTCGAGAAAGGTCAGAAAGTGATCAACGCCATCGACACCCTGCAAGCCTGGGTGATGCGCCTGGTGCGTCTGGTGATGAAGCTGACCCCGTACGGCGTTTTGGCGCTGATGACCAAAGTGGTCGCCGGCTCCAACCTGCAGGACATCATCAAACTCGGCAGTTTCGTGGTGGTTTCCTACATCGGGCTGGGCCTGATGTTTGTGGTCCATGGCCTGTTGGTGTCGGCGGCCGGGATCAACCCGCTGCGCTTCTTCCGCAAGATCTGGCCGGTGCTGACGTTTGCTTTCACCAGCCGCTCCAGCGCTGCGACCATTCCGCTGAGCATCGAAGCCCAGACCAGCCGTTTGGGTATTCCACAGTCCATCGCCAGTTTCGCCGCGTCGTTCGGCGCGACCATTGGCCAGAACGGTTGTGCCGGTCTGTACCCGGCGATGTTGGCAGTGATGGTTGCACCGACTGTGGGCATCAACCCGCTGGACCCACTGTGGATCGCGACGCTGGTGGCGATTGTGACGCTGAGCTCGGCGGGTGTGGCCGGAGTGGGCGGTGGCGCGACGTTTGCCGCGTTGATCGTGTTACCGGCGATGGGCTTGCCGGTGTCACTGGTGGCGTTGCTGATTTCGGTTGAGCCGCTGATTGATATGGGGCGCACGGCGTTGAACGTGAGTGGTTCGATTACCGCCGGTGCGATCACCAGCCAGATCATGCAGCAGACCGATAAAGAGCTGCTGGATGCGGATGAACATTCGGAGTTGGCTCACGCTTAAGTAGCGCCTGATAGTCCGCCTTCGCGAGCAAGCCCGCTCCCACATTGGTCCTGCGGTGTACATAGAACTTATGAACACCCGAGATCAACTGTGGGAGCGGGCTTGCTCGCGAAGCTTTTAGGCCTTTTCCCACACCTCGAAGTTGTACGCTGGCTTATCGCCTTCCGCTGGATTCGCAACATTCGACACCAGTTTCCACTGCCCCAAATCAAACTCCGGAAACCACGCATCCCCTTCCGGGCTCAGCGCCACGCGCGTCAAATACAGCCGATCAGCCTGGGCCAACCCCTGCGCATACAACTGCGCCCCACCAATCAGCATCAGCTCATCGACGCCCTGTTCCCGCGCCCACTCTTCCGCGCGAACCACTGCAGCCGCAAGCGACGGATAAACTTCCGCGCCTTCCAACTTCAGATCTGCCTGACGGCTGACCACGATGTTCAACCGGCCCGGCAACGGGCGACCGAGGGAATCCCAGGTCTTGCGACCCATGATGATCGGCTTGCCGAGGGTCGTGGCCTTGAAGTATTTGAAGTCCCCCGGCAAGTGCCAGGGCATGCTGTTGTCGACGCCGATCACACGGTTTTCACCGAGGGCTGCGATCAGGCTGAGGGGGAGTGATTTAGTCATGCCGGCGAGGATACCAGAGCCTCCCGTACCCCGATAAGCGCCACAGCGGTTATGCTCACCGTTCAATTGAGCGACGGGATGCCGCGTGACTGAACTGACTCCACTGCAAAACCTCTGGCTGACCGAGACGGTGCGCCTGCGTGAAGAACATGCCGGCCCCCTGGATGATCTGGAAGCCAACCGACTGGCCCGCAGCGCGGGCGGCGATCTGTCGACACGTATTCAACGCCGTGCCCTGTGGCTGGCCGAGCGCGATGGGCTGACCAGCGCCCTCAAACATTGGCTTCAAGGCGCGCGTCTGGCGCTGATCGTGATGGCGGTGCTGGCCATTGCCAGCGGCGCCGGTCTGGCGTTTGCCGCGTTGGGCGACGGACAAACTCCGGTGAATGTGTTCTGGGCCTTGGGCAGTTTGCTCGGGCTGAACCTGATTCTATTGCTGAGCTGGGCGCTGGGCTTGGTCTTCGCCGGCGAACACGGCGCCACCCTCGGCCGCTTATGGTTATGGCTCAGCGAAAAACTCGCCCGCAATGCCAAAGCCGCGCAACTGGCCCCGGCCCTGCTGCTCTTGCTGCAACGACAGAAACTCAATCGCTGGGCGGTCGGCATACTGGTCAACAGCTTGTGGTTGCTGGCGATGCTCAGCGCACTGGTCATGCTGTTGATGCTGATGGCGACCCGCCGTTATGGCTTCGTCTGGGAAACCACGCTCCTGGGCGGCGACACCTTCGTCGCCATGACCCAGGCCCTCGGCGCCCTGCCGGCCATGCTGGGCTTCAACGTTCCGACCGTGGAAATGATCCGCGCCAGCGGCGACGCCGCATTGAATATCGAAAGCGCCCGTCAGGCCTGGGCAACATGGCTGGTCGGCGTGCTGGTGGTCTACGGTGTTTTGCCGCGACTGTTGTTGGCGCTGTTTTGCCTGTGGCGCTGGAAAACCGGGCAAGCAACATTGCATCTGGATTTGAACCTGCCCGGTTACGCCCAACTGCGCGAACGGCTGATGCCAACCAGCGAACGCCTGGGCATCAGCGACGCTGAGCCAGAGCAATTGCACCGTATTGAAAGCGGTGTCAGCGACCTGCCAAGCGATGGCGCGCTGTTGGTGGCCATCGAGCTGGACGACCAACGCCCTTGGCCGCCGCCACTGCCGAAATCCGTGAGCAACGCCGGCGTCCTCGACAGTCGCGAATCGCGGCACAAACTTCTCGAACAGCTGAGTCGCTTCCCCCCGGCCCGTCTAGCCATCGCTTGCGATCCGCGACGTTCGCCGGACCGCGGCAGTCTGGCACTGATCGCCGAACTGGCCCGCAGCGCCAGCGCCACTCGCGTCTGGCTGCTGCAAGCTCCGCCGGGCGAAGCGCTGGATGCCGAAAGGCTCGGCGACTGGCACGTGGCGCTGCAACAGCTGGACTTGCCGTTCGCCGATTGCGCGCCGTTGAACTGGCTGGAGAGCGGTCATGACTAATCCATGGAAACCGCCCTTGAAGCTCGCAGTGGTCGGCCACACCAACGTAGGCAAAACCTCATTGTTGCGCACCCTGACCCGCGATGTCGGTTTCGGTGAGGTGTCTCATCGCCCCAGCACCACACGACACGTCGAAGGCGCACGGTTGTCGGTGGACGGCGAGCCGTTGCTCGACCTCTACGACACCCCCGGCCTGGAAGATGCCATCGCCCTGCTCGACTATCTCGAACGCCTGGAGCGTCCCGGTGAACGCCTCGACGGCCCGGCACGGTTAGCGCGATTTCTTGATGGCAGCGAAGCACGACAACGGTTTGAACAGGAAGCCAAGGTGCTGCGGCAACTGCTGACCTGCGACGCCGGTCTCTACGTGATCGACGCCCGGGAACCGGTGCTGGCCAAGTACCGCGACGAACTGGAAGTGTTGGCCAGCTGCGGCAAACCGCTGCTGCCGGTGCTGAATTTCGTCAGCAGCGCCAACCACCGCGAACCGGATTGGCGCGAAGCGTTGGCACGCCTCGGCTTGCACGCCTTGGTCCGCTTCGACAGCGTCGCACCGCCGGAGGATGGCGAACGTCGACTGTATGAAAGCCTCGCCCTGCTGCTGGAGAACGCCCGCCCGCAACTGGAACGCTTGATCGTCGATCAGCAAGCCCAACGCCAGGCCCGGCAACAGAGTGCGGCGCGGCTGATTGCCGAATTATTGATCGACTGCGCCGCGTGCCGGCGCAGCGTGATCAGCGAAGCCGAGCAAGAACAGCAAGCCATCAACGAACTGCGCAAGGCGGTTCGACAACGGGAACAACGCTGCGTCGAAGCGCTGCTCAAGCTCTACGCCTTCCGTCCACAGGACGCGGCGGCCAGTGACCTGCCGCTGCTCGATGGCCGCTGGGGGGATGACCTGTTCAACCCGGAAACCCTGAAACAGCTCGGCGTGCGAGTCGGTGGCGGTATCGCGGCCGGCGCGGCAGCCGGGGCCGGGGTCGATTTGCTGGTAGGCGGCCTGACCCTCGGTGCGGCCGCATTGGCTGGAGCGATTGCCGGTGGCGCCCTGCAAACGGCCCGCAGTTATGGCAGTCGGTTGATGGGCAAGATCAAAGGCCAGCGCGAACTGACCGTCGATGACAGCGTGCTGCGGCTATTGGCGCTGCGTCAGCGACAACTGCTGCAAGCACTCAATGCGCGTGGGCATGCGGCGATGGACAGCATTCAAGTCGCCACACCCCAGGACAAGACCTGGCGCGAAGGCAAACTGCCCGAACCGCTGAACAAGGCCCGGGCGCATCCGCAGTGGTCTTCGCTTAATCCGCATTCGAAGTTGAGTCAGGGGGAGCGCCAAGAGCAGGTTGAGGTGTTGGCGCAACAGTTGTAAAGCCCGAGTGATGTGCAGCTCAGGCGGGCCTCTTCGCGAGCAAGCCCGCTCCCACATTTAATCTGCAGTGATTAGAGGTTTTGTGTACGACGCAGATCCAATGTGGGAGCGGGCTTGCTCGCGAATGCAGCGGCTCGTTCCCGGGTTTATACGCCGAGCTTCAAAAACTCCCCCGCCATCGAGGCGACTCGTCGCCGATCCGTGCGATCCGCGCGCCCGTCATTGTCCACATCCGAACTCAGTATCACCTCCAGTCCACCATCGTTATCAAGATCGTGAGCCGCAGCTTTATAGGCAATCTTCTGCCCCTCGTGAAAATGTAGCCGCACCGTTTCAGGTGTGCCGTCAGCGGATGAATTCTGCGAGAAGATGCGCAAGTGCCGCTCCTCACCTTCACCCTCGTTGAACCAGGCGCATTTCAAATAGGTTTTGCCGAGCGACCTGAGTTGTTGCCGATCTGCATCCGTCGTCTCACGCTGCAACCGATCAGCGTCATGGAATTCAAAATGAACGGTATCTGCCGTGCCCTTCCCGCTTCGATCCTGTGCAATCACTTTCAAATAACGCATCCGTGCGCTTCCTTGCGAAAAGCCCAGATTGAACCGCTATCGCAAGCCCCTCCATTCGCCGTTTCTCAATTGCCTGTGAGACAACTCATTGCGCCTCGCGGGACAGTAGACCGACCGCTTTGCGTTTCAACTCCTCCAGATCAATCACCGGCACCGCCATCTCCTTCGCCAACTCATCCCACTGGCGCATGCGCAGACTGACCTCGCACAACGGATCCTGCTCGAAGGCTTCTGTCTCTTCAGCGGTCATCACACCGCCCTGATACTCCAGCGTTCGACGGCTGGCTTCACTCAAGCGCTCGTAGTAACCCGGTTCTTTAAGTGTCAAATAACGCTTGGCCTGAACGTGGTACTCCACCAGCCGCGCCATGCGCTCACTGAAACCTGCACGGCGTAAATAATCCGCGCCCAGGCGCTCGTGACTGACCACGCCGAAGCCGCCCATGTTCTCGGCACTCTCTGCGCAGATATGCCCGATGTCGTGGAAGAACGCGGCCAGCACCACTTCGTCATCGAAGCCCTCGGCCATGGCCAGTTCGGCGGCCTGGGACATGTGCTCGATCTGCGACACTGGTTCGCCGATGTAATCGCTGTCGCCAAAGCGCTCGTACAGACCGAACACCTCGGCGATCACTTGCTCATTGCGGTCCATCAATGCTCTCCCAACAACGTTGCTAGGTTGTGTTCAGCCATCGCCGGCCCGACGCTCATGCCGACACCCGTGTGCATCAGCGCCACGCTCACGCCCGGCATCGGCCGCAGGAACGAGAACGGCCCCGGACCACGAGAACCATAGACGCCTTGCCAACGTTCGACCACTTGCACCCTGCAACCCAGGGTGTGTTCCGCGAGCTCAAGCATCCAGTTATCCACCTGCTCAGCGTTGAACGGCGACGGGTCGCTGCCGTAATGGTGAGAGTCGCCGATGATCAATTCGCCATACGGTGTCGGGCTGATCAGCAGGTGAATGCCATTTTCATGCAGGTGCGGCGCGTCTCGCTGGATTTGCGCCTGCACCGCCGCCGCTTCCGGCAGATCGGCGAAGGCGCCGTAGTGCACGCAGCTCAAACCGGTGAGCAACGCGTGTTGCAGGTTGAGGTTGATTTGCGGTCGGGCCCGAAGCATTTGCAGGCGGCAGATTTGCGGGTTGAGTTCAGCGATCGGCTCGGCCAGCAGCGTCTGATAATCGTGGCCGGAACAGACGATGATCTGCTCGGCACTGAAGGATCCGGCGGTGCTGTGCAAGCGGCCGGGCTCGATGTCGCGCACGAGGGTGGAGAAGTGAAACGTGACACCGAGTTCGCGGCGCAGGTAGTCGATCAGCGCTGGAATGGCTTCACGGGAATACAGTTGCTGATCGTCCATCCCGTGCAACGCGGCGCGGTGATGGCTGAACTGGCCGCGGTACACATCGCGCAATGCAGCGCCACGCAACAGGTCGACGCGGTAACCGTGTTCCACGGCGCGACCGGCGCAGAAGGCTTCCAGCAGATGTTCTTCGGCTTCGGTGCGGGCAAACAGGTATGAGCCGTTGCGCTTGAGTTGCAAGCCGGCGAGTTGTGCCCAATGGCCCCAGATCTCGCGGCTGGCTTTGGCCAGTTCGAGCATCGGGCCCGGTGGTTGGCCGGTGACCAGGGCCTGGCCGAAGTTGCGCACCGAGGCGCCCAAAGGCGTTTCGCTGCGTTCGAAAACGGTGACTTTCAGACCGCGCCGGGCGGCGGCGTAGGCGTGGGACAGACCGAGAATGCCGGCGCCGACGATCAGCATGTCGTTGTGGTGTGTCATGGAGAGATGTCCTGAATTCGAAGCCGCCTTCGCGGGCAAGCCCGCTCCCACAGGGTCCGTGGTGTTCACAAAACCTGTGGGAGCGGGCTTGCCCGCGAAGGGGCCCTGTCAGCCGATGAAGATCTTACTTGGCAGCCACTTTCTCGGACTTGCCGTCATAGCGCTTGCGCCATTCGGTCAGGATTTCGTCGCGATTCTTCGACGCCCAGGCGAAGTCGTTCTTGATCAAACGCTGCTCGTAGTCGGCCGGCAATTCGGTCTGCGGCTTGGCGATACCCGGTTGCGCGAGCACGGCGAAGTTCTCTTTATAAAGCTCCATCGCTGCCGGGCTGGCGGAGAAGTCAGCCAGTTTCTTCGCCGCTTCTTCGTGCGGTGTGCCCTTGATCACAGCCGTCGCTTCGATCTCCCAGCCCAGGCCTTCTTTCGGCAGGATGATGTCCAGTGGCGCGCCTTGGCGTTTCAGCTGAACGGCCGGGTATTCAAAGGAAATACCAATCGGGAATTCGCCCGCCGCCGCCAGTTTGCAAGGCTTGGAACCGGAGTGAACGTACTGGCCGATGTTCTGGTGCAGGTCGTCCATGTACTGCCAGCCCTGCTTTTCGCCGAAGGTTTGCAGCCAGGCGCTGACATCGAGGAAACCGGTGCCGGACGAGGCCGGGTTCGGCATCACGATCTTGCCTTTGTACTCAGGCTTGGTCAGGTCCTGCCAGCTCACCGGTTTGCTCAGGCCCTGCTTTTCGGCTTCGACGGTGTTGAAGCAAATGGTCGCGGCCCAGACGTCCATGCCGACCCAGGCTGGCGGGTTGGCGGCGTCGCGGTAGTTGCCGCCGATCTTGCCCAGGTCCTTCGGCGCGTAGCTTTGCAGCATGCCTTGCTGGTCGAGGATTGCCAGGCTTGAAGCCGCCAGGCCCCAGACCGCGTCAGCCTGCGGGCGAGCTTTTTCGGCCAGCAGCTTGGCGGTGATGATGCCGGTGGAGTCGCGCACCCACTTGATTTCGACGTCCGGGTTGGCTTTTTCGAACGTTTCTTTATAGGTCTTCAGTTGTTCGGCTTCGAGGGCGGTGTACACCGTCAACTCGGTTTTCGCCGCGAAGGCGTTCAGGCTGAAAGCGGTGAGGACAGCAGCGGCCAGGGCCAGGGGCTTGAACATGATCTTTTCCTGTTTTTGAGTTGAGGGGCTTTCGGTTTTAGGAGCAGCGAATCAATGACCAGGCGCGGTCTGCCGCCAGGCCTGGGAGCGGCGCAACAAACCGCGCGAGGCCCAGGCCAGCAGCAGGGACACGCCCGCCGAGGTGAACAGAATCAGGGTCGACATCGCCGCTGCGCCGCCGACGTTGCCGGCGTCGTCCATGTTCAGCACCGCCACCGCCGCGAGGATGGTGTCGGGGCTGTAGAGGAAGATCGCTGCCGAGACGGTGGTCATGGCCGAGACGAACAGGTAGCGCACGATGTCCAGCAGCGCCGGCAGGCAGATCGGCACGGTGACGCGCAGGTAGTGCCGATACAGCGGCGCCTTGAGCGACAGCGCTGCGGCTTCGAACTCGGCATCGAGTTGGCGCAGTGCGGTGGTGGCGGTCATTTGTGCGGTGGTCAAATAGTGAGCAATGGTGCAAACCACCAGCAGGGTCATGGTCCCGTAGAGCACATGCAGCGGGTTGCCCGTGAGGTTGAAGAAGAAGACATAACCCAGGCCCAGCACCAGACCCGGCACCGCCATCGGTACGAAACTGAGCATGCGCAGTGTCAGATTCAGCCCTCGTTGGCCCTTGGTTTTTTCCATCAGGTAGGCGCCGGTGAAGATCAGCACGCTGCCGATCAACGCCGTGCATAAGGCCATCTTCACGCTGTTGCCATAGGCCAGCCAGCCACCGCCCGCGGTGTCGTTGAACTGGTAATGATTGAGCGACAGCGACAGGTTGTACGGCCAGAATTTCACCAGTGACGAATACACCGCCATGCCGAACACCAGCAGCAACACCGCGCAGATCAGCAGCACGATGGCCAGGTAGCAGCCGTCCCGCAATTTCGACGGCGCCGGTTGAAAGACCTGCGCCCGACCGCTCATGGAATCGCCGTGACGCCGACGCAACCAGGCATCGACACCGAAGCTGAACAGCGCTGGCAGCAGCAGGACCATGCCGATCAACGCGCCGCGACCGAACTGTTGCTGGCCAACCACGGCTTTGTAGGCTTCCAGCGCCAGCACTTGATAGTCGCCACCGACCACCACGGGCACGCCGAAGTCGGTGATGGTCAACGTGAAGACGAGACAGAACGCGGCGAACACGGCCTGACGCGTCGCCGGCCAGGTAATACTGCGGAAGGCTTTTGCCGGACTCGCGCCCATGCTGGAGGCGGCATCGAACAGTCGCGCATCCGCCAGGGACAGCGCCGACAGCAGAATCATCAGCGCGTGTGGGAAGGTGTAGATGACCTCACCCAGAACAATGCCCCAGAAGCCGTAGATATTGTCCGAGAGCAAACCGCGCAACATGCCCTGGTTGCCGAACAGATAAACCAGCGCAATGCCCGGCAACATCGACGGCGCCATCAGCGGCAACAGCGACATGCCGCGCCAGATACCTTTACCCGGAATCAAGGTGCGTTGCAGGGCGTAGGCAAACAGGTAGGCCAGCGGTACGACAATCGCCGCCACGCTGAGGGAAACTTTCAGGCTATTGCCGAGCAACCAGTGGAAATTGGCACTGGTCAGCAATTCACGGGCGGCCACCAGACCGCCGCCCTGCCCGGCTTCCGAACTGAAACCGCGCCAGAAGATCGCCAGCAACGGCATCAGTACCGCGACGCCGAGCAACACCAGTAACAGGACCTTGCCGCCGACCACGAACACCCGGTCGCCGATCTCGGCACGGGAGGTCTGCCGAACCTGCTTGTGCGGGATCGGCAGCGCGAGGTTCGCGCTCATCAGGCAAACACCTGCAGGCTGCGCGGAGGCAAGGCGACCATGATCTGTTGCGCGCCAAGACGCGGCATGGCTTCCGGCGCCAGTTCCGCCAGCAATGCATGACCCGGCAGTTGATCGAGTTCGAAGCTCATGCGGCAGCGGTTGCCGAGAAAGGTGATTTCGCGAACCTTGGCCGGGAACAGGTTTTCTTCATGCACGGGCGGGTTGACGCTGATCGCTTCCGGGCGGCAAAACAGACGACCCGATGCGGCGTTGCCCGAATCGGCGGCCAGGCGCATGTTCATCCCGCCGACCTGGGCGTGGCTGTCGCTGCTGCGCTGGAAGGGCAGCCAGTTGCCCTGGCCGACGAACTCCGCCACAAACGGTGTGGCCGGGCGGTCGTAGATTTCCTGCGGCGTGGCGTATTGCTCGACCTTGCCGTTGTTCATCACGGCGATGCGGTCGGCCATCAGCATGGCTTCGTCCTGATTGTGGGTGACCATCAGGGTGGTGATGCCGAGGTTGCGCTGCAATTGGCGCAGTTCGGTGCACAGGTGCTCGCGGACCCGGGCGTCGAGGGCCGACATCGGTTCGTCCAGCAGCAGCAACGAAGGTGCCGGCGCCAATGCCCGAGCGAGTGCGACGCGCTGCTGTTGGCCGCCGGACAATTGGCCGGGGTACTTTTTCTCACTGCCGATCAGGCCGACCAGCTCCAGCATCTGACCGACACGTTTGCGCACTTCATCGCGACCACTGCCGGCGAGGCCGTAGGCGATGTTCGCTTCGACGGTGAGATTGGGGAACAGCGCGTAGGACTGAAACAGAATGCCGTAGTCCCGAGCCTGAGGCGCCAGGTGGGAAACGTCGCGATCACCGAGGTACAACTCGCCGCTGTCCTGTTTCTCAAGACCAGCAATGCAACGCAATAAAGTGGTTTTGCCGCAGCCCGACGGACCGAGCAGACACACCAACTCACCGGCCGCCACGTCGAGGGACACGTTATCCAGCGCGGTGAAGGCGCCGAAGCGTTTCTGCACGCCGCGCACTTTCATCGGCGCGCCGGGGTTGGTCAGGGCAGTTGCGATCGAGTGGTTCATGGACAGGCCTCATCAAGCAGATGAAGGCCATCCTAGGTTTGTAATGCGTCCGTCATGTGGCAGTGAGGCAAAAACGGCTGATAGTGGTATTCGGGGATTTTGGTTGGGGGTTCAGGTTCTGTGTTGTTTGATCTGGCGACTTCGCGAGCAAGTCGAATCGTCGCACCGCCGCTCCCACATTTTGGAATGCGTTCCCCCTGTGGGAGCGGGCTTGCTCGCGAAGAGGCCGGCACAGTCACCGCAGGACTTAAGCCGGGGCCATTTCCTGCGCCAACCCCAGAAACGCCGCCGGCAGCCGTGCGCCTTTTCGCTCTTTGAGGCAGTACAAGTACTCGGGAATCTGCGGCGCATTCTCGATGGTCAGCACGCGCAGTTGCGGATCATGCGGCACTTCCTGCCGGGCAATGATGCTGATGCCTATGTTGCGCAACACCGCCTCACGGATCGACTCACGGCTGCCAATCTCCAGCAGCGGCCCGAAACTCACCCCGGCGCTGGCCAGCAATTCCTCGGTCAGGCGTCGAGTGGTCGAACCCGATTCGCGCATCAATAACGTATGCCCGGCCAACGCACTGAGCGGCACATGGTCGTGAATCGCCAGCGGATGATTGCGATGCACCGCCAGCACCAGCGGATCGCTGCCGAGCACCCGGCGAATCAGCCGTGCATCGTCGAGCAACTGCGACGACGCCGCGACATCCACCCGATAATCCTCCAGCGCTTCAAGTACTTGCTGGGAGTTGCCGATCTCCACTGACACTTCCACCTGCGGCAAGCGCTCGCGGAAGGTCTTCACCAGATCGAGGATGTAATACGGCGCAGTCGCGGCAATGCGCAACGTGCCTTGGACCTGACCGCTGTTGCGCAGGAAAAACTCGATGTCGGCTTCCTGCTGCAACAGCACCTTGACCATCGGCAACAGCCGCGCACCTTCATCGCTGACGCTGAGGCGGCGGCCGCCACGGTAGAACAGTTCAACCGAGTACTGACTTTCCAGATTGCGAATCTGCGTGGTCACCGTGGGTTGGCTCAGGCCGAGCTTTTTCGCCGCCAGGGTAATGCTGCCCAGGCGAGCAACCATGTAAAACGCCTTCAGCTCGGCACTCAGCACACCCTTCCCCCATCGCTTATTTGCGCAACAGGCGCAAACCGTTAAACACCACCAACAGGCTCACGCCCATGTCGGCGAACACCGCCATCCACATGGTGGCGATCCCGGCGAAGGTTACCCCAAGAAAGATCGCTTTGATGACCAATGCCAAGGCAATGTTCTGTTTGAGGATGCTTGAGGTTTGCCGTGACAGCCGGATGAAGGTCGGGATCTTGCGCAGATCGTCGTCCATCAGGGCGACATCGGCGGTCTCGATGGCGGTATCGGTGCCCGCCGCCGCCATGGCAAAACCGATCTCGGCTCGCGCCAGCGCCGGAGCGTCGTTGATACCGTCGCCGACCATGCCGACGTTATGGCCCCGGGCATAAAGGGCGTCGATGGCTTGCAGCTTGTCGGTCGGCAGCAGATCGCCCTTGGCCTCGTCGATGCCGACTTGCGCGGCAATCGCCTGAGCGGTGTGGACGTTGTCGCCGGTCAGCATCAGGGTTTTGATGCCCAGCTCGTGCAGTTGCTGGATCGCCTCGCGGCTGGACTCTTTCACGGTGTCGGCCACAGCGAACAGCGCCAATGGGCCGGATTTGTCGAGCAGCAGCACCACGGACTTGCCCTGTTTCTCCAGCGCGAACAGCTTTTCCTCCAGCGCAGGCGAGCACAGGTTCAGTTCTTCCACTAAACGGTGATTACCCAAGTGGTAAACCTGACCGTTAATTTCGCCGCGCACTCCGCGACCGGCCAGTGCCTCAAAGTTATCCACAATCAGCGGAGCGAATTGTTTATCCACAGCCGCGTTGGCAATGGCCAAGGACACCGGGTGATCGGAGCGACCGGCCAGCGCCGCCGCAATCGCCGGGGCTGATGCGTCCGCGGTCGGATCAAGCGACAGGTAATCGGTCTGCACCGGTTTGCCGTGCGTGATGGTGCCGGTCTTGTCCAAGGCCAGGTAATCGAGCTTGTAACCGCCCTCCAGATAGACGCCGCCCTTCACCAGAATGCCTTTGCGCGCCGCCGCCGCGAGGCCGCTGACGATGGTCACCGGGGTGGAAATCACCAGCGCACATGGGCAGGCGACCACCAGCAACACCAGCGCTCGGTAGATCCAGTCGAACCATACGGCGCCCATGAACAGCGGCGGGATTACCGCAACGGCGAGCGCCAGGATGAACACCGCCGGGGTGTAGATTTTCGAGAAGCTGTCGACGAAACGCTGGGTCGGCGCCCGCGCGCCCTGGGCCTGTTCCACGGCGTGGATGATTCGCGCCAGGGTCGAGTTGTTGGCCGCCGCGGTTACCGAGTATTCCAGGGAGCCAGACTGGTTGATGGTGCCGGCGAAGACTTTATCGCCGATGGTCTTCTCCACCGGCAGGCTTTCACCGGTGATCGGCGCCTGATCGATGGTTGAACTGCCCGACACCACTTCACCGTCCAGACCGATCCGCTCGCCGGGACGTACCCGCACTCGTGCCCCCAACTCGATGGCTTTGACCGGCTGCAAGACCCAACTACCGTCGGCCTGCTGCACCGTGGCCTGTTCCGGGGCCATCTGCATCAGACCACCGATGGCGTTGCGTGCCCGGTCCAAAGACTTGGCTTCGATCAACTCGGCCACGGTGAACAGGAACATCACCATCGCCGCTTCCGGCCATTGACCGATCAGGATCGCGCCGGTCACCGCGATGCTCATCAGCGCGTTGATGTTCAGGTTGAGGTTTTTAAGTGCGATCCAGCCTTTTTTATAGGTGCCGAGGCCGCCGCTGAGGATCGAGATCAACGCGATGACCGCCACCACCCAGTTCGGCGCAGCGTTGGTGAAGTGGATAACTTCGGCGACCAACGCGCCAACACCCGACAGCGCCAAGGGCCACCAGGGCTTTTTCTCGGGCGCCGGTGCTGGCAGTTCAGCGCCCTGCTCCAGCGGCTCGGCCAGCATGCCGAGGGACTTGATCGCGTCGATGATCGGCGCGGTGCTCGGCAGGTCATGGGTGACGCCCAACACGCGGTTGATCAGGTTGAATTCCAGTTGCTGCACGCCCACGAGTTTGCCGAGTTTGTTCTCGATCAGCGTCTGCTCGGTCGGGCAATCCATGGCGTCGATGCGGAAATTGCTCAGTCGCGCGCCAGCCGTTGTGGTTTCACTCAACTTGATCAGCGACGGTGCAGCCACTTTGGCGGAACAGCAGGAATCCCCGTGGCCGCCATGCTCATGCTCATGCTTCTGCACAGGCTGCAGCTTGTGGCTGTGATCGTGATCGTGATCGTGATCGTGATCGTGATCGTGATCGTGATCAGCCTCGGGTTTGTGCGTGTGAAGGGAATCGCTCATTGGGTCGCGTCCGGAAAGGTGCCTGTTGCCAAGTAAAGACCCTGTAGCCACTATAGGGTCAAGCACCCTTTTGGAGATTGTCGTCATGAAGATCGGAGAACTGGCCAAACTCACCGACTGCGCCGTGGAAACCATTCGCTACTACGAGCGCGAAAACCTGCTGCCGGAGCCGGCACGTAGCGACGGCAACTACCGCGTCTACACCCAGGCCCACGCCGAGCGCCTGACTTTCATCCGCAACTGCCGCACCCTCGACATGACGCTGGAAGAAATCCGCAGCCTGCTGGCCCTGCGCGACAGTCCGCAGGATCAGTGTGAAAGCGTGAATGCGTTGATCGACGAACACATTCATCACGTGAAGGCGCGGATCGACGGGTTGATGGCGTTGCAGACACAGCTGCTCGACCTGCGCCAACGTTGCAGCGAAGGGCCGGATATCGATCAGTGCGGGATTTTGCAGCGGCTGGAGGTCAGTGGCGGGGTTGTGGCGACGGAGGTTGAGCATTCCCATGTTGGCCGCAGTCACGGCCACTGAAAACACCACAAAACCCTGTAGGAGCCGAGCTTGCTCGCGATAGCGGTTAGTCAGACACATCAATGTTGAATGTGCTGCCGCCATCGCGAGCAAGCTCGGCTCCTACAGGATCTGCGGTAGTTCTTTAGACCGCCATCGGCGCGGTCATTGGGGCGTGGTGTTCGTAGCCTTCCAGCGAAAAATCGCTCGGCTCGATCAACTCCAGCCACTCCGGCTGATAAACACCGGTCTTGGCAAACTCAGGCACACGGTCGCTGATCACCAGTTTCGGCATCGGGAACGGCTCGCGCTTGAGCTGTTCATTGAGCATGTCCAAATGGTTTTCATAAACGTGGGCATCACCAATGAAATAGGTGAACCAGCGCGGCGTGTAGCCGGTCAGGCGACCGATCAAGCTCAGCAGCGCGGCGCCTTCGGTGAGGTTGAACGGCGTGCCCAGGCCCAGGTCGTTCGAACGGATGTAGAGGGTCAAAGAAATCTCTTTGGTCTCGACGTTCGGGTGGAACTGGTACAGCAAATGGCACGGCGGCAAGGCCATTTCATCAAGTTGGGCCACGTTCCAGCCGTGGAACAGGATGCGGCGGCTGCCTGGGTCTTTGATGATGGTGTCGACACACTGGCGGATCTGGTCGATCGCCTTGTACAGCACCACGTAAGCCTGGCCGTCTTCTTCACCTTCGGCGATCTGGCGGTAGCCCTGATTCAGGGTCTGCTCGATGGCGGCCTGGTTGCTGACCGGGATCTGCTTGTATGCCGGCCATTTGCGCCATTGCACGCCGTAGATCTCGCCGAGGTCGTCTTCGCCCTGACGGAACGGATTGGCCAGCCACTGGGCGTTTTCGTTGGCGTTCTGATCCCAGACCTTGCAGCCCAGCGCACGGAACTCGGCGGCGTTGTTCACCCCGCGCAGAAAACCGCACATCTCGCCGATAGCCGATTTGAAGGCCATTTTGCGGGTGGTGATCGCCGGAAAACCTTCCTTCAGGTCATAACGCAGCATCGCGCCAGGGAAGCTGATGGTGTTCACGCCAGTGCGGTTGGCCTGTTTGGTGCCGTTCTTGATGACGTGGGCGACCAGTTCGAGATATTGCTTCATGAGTTACCTGTGTCCTTGAACCCGGGACCGTCGCCCCGGGGTTCGAATTTATACAGCCGCCGCTGGAGCCGCCGGTGCACGGTGATACGCCAGCCAGATCAGGTACAGACCGCCGACGATCATCGGTACGCACAGCACCTGACCCATGGTCAGCCAGTTCCAGGCCAGATAGCCCAGTTGCGCGTCCGGTACGCGGACGAATTCGACGATGAAACGGAAGATGCCATAGAACAGCGCGAACATCCCGGACACCGCCATGGTCGGCCGCGGCTTGCGCGAGAACAACCAGAGAATGGCGAACAGCGCCACGCCTTCGAGCGCGAACTGATAGAGCTGCGACGGGTGGCGCGCCAGTTGCGCCGGATCGGTCGGGAAGACCATCGCCCACGGCACATCGGTGGCCTTGCCCCACAACTCGGCGTTGATGAAGTTGCCGATACGTCCGGCGCCCAGACCGATCGGCACCATCGGTGCGACGAAGTCCATCAGCTGGAAGAACGACTTGCCGTTCTTTTTACCGAACCACAACGCGGCCAGCATCACACCGATGAACCCGCCGTGGAACGACATGCCGCCCTTCCACACTTCAAAGATCAACAACGGGTTGGCGATGTAAGCACTCAGATCGTAGAACAGCACATAGCCCAAGCGGCCGCCGACAATGACGCCCATCGACATCCAGAACACCATGTCGGAGAGTTTCTCTTTACTCCAGGTCGGGTCGAAGCGGTTCAACCGGCGCGACGCCAGCAGCCAGGCGCCGCCGATGCCGATCAGGTACATCAAGCCGTACCAGTGGATTTTCAGCGGACCGATGGCCAATGCCACCGGGTCGATCTGCGGGTAAGGCAGCATTGCGACTCCTCGTTAGAGTTGAAACCTTTAAAATTCCCGGGCGACGCTGTCACGCCAGGATTAAGCCAGGATTGCGCTGCGTCAGAGCAGGAAATTCAAGCCCACGCAGAACAGCAAAGCGGCGAACAGTCTTTTCAGCAACCTCGGCGACAGGCTGTGAGCCAGTCGTGCGCCAAGGCGGGCGAAGAACATGCTGGTCAGGGCAATCCCCAGCAGCGCCGGCAAATAAACAAAACCGAGACTATGGGCCGGCAACAATGGATCGTGCCAGCCCAGAATCATGAAAAATAATGCACTGGACAACGCAATCGGCAGGCCGCAGGCAGATGAAGTCGCCACGGCTTGCTGCATCGGTACGCTGCGCCAGGTCAGGAACGGCACCGTCAGCGAGCCGCCACCAATCCCGAAAATCGCCGAGGCCCAGCCAATCACACTGCCGGCCACGGTCAGACCGACTTTACCCGGCACCGTTCGACTGGCCTTGGGTTTGAAATCCAGTGCCAGTTGCGCAGCGATGACCAGGGCGAAGACGCCAATGATTTTCTGCAGGTTGGGCCCGGAGATCGCTTCAGCCGTCAGCGCGCCGAAACCGGCGCCGATGAGAATACCGAGGGTCATCCAGGCAAAAATCGGCCAACGTACGGCACCGCGGCGGTGATGCTCGCGGATCGCATTGACCGAGGTAAATATGATTGTCGCCAGGGACGTGCCGACCGCCAGGTGCGTGAGGATCGACGGATCGAACCCTTGCAGCTTGAAACTGTAGACCAGCACCGGAACGATAATGATCCCGCCGCCGACCCCGAACAGCCCGGCCAGCACACCTGCACAGGCGCCGAGCGCCAGATAGAGCAGAAATTCCATGCGCATCCCCAAATGAGAGCGGCATGGTAACGGATGCATGGCCTCAAGCTCCACTGGATGGCGATGGATACCCACACGATGACTGAGTAGAGTGGGCAGAAAACACACAAGGACTGCCTTATGTGCCTGATTGTTTTCGCTTGGCGGCCGGGTCACGCCCAGCCGCTGATCGTGGCGGCCAACCGCGACGAATTCTATGCCCGGCCCAGCCTGCCGCTGGCGCAGTGGCCCGAAGCACCCCACGTGCATGCCGGTCGCGACCTGGAAGCCGGAGGCACCTGGCTCGGTGTTGGCGCCCATGGACGCTTCGCCGCACTGACCAATATCCGCGATCCGCATCAGCCGCCCGCGCGCAAATCGCGAGGTGAACTGGTCGCGCGATTCCTGACCGGCGACATGTCGATAGATGACTACTTGACGGACGTTGTCGGACGTTCACTGGAATATGCCGGATTTAACCTGCTGGTCGGCAATGCCAACGAACTGTGGCACTTCAATGCCCGAGAGACTGAGGCGGTGATGCTGCCACCGGGGGTTTATGGGTTGTCGAACGCCGGGCTGGATACGCCGTGGCCGAAACTGCTCAAAGCGCGGGCAGCGCTGGAGGAAGTGCTGGACGATCCGCACCCCCAGGCTTTATTGGCGTTGCTGAATGATCCGCAGACGGCACCGTTTGCCGAACTGCCGGATACCGGAGTCGGATTGGCCACCGAGACGTTGCTGTCGAGTGTGTTTATTGCCAGTCCGACTTATGGGACGCGAGCGAGTACGGCGTTGATTGTTCAGGCGGATGGGACGCGGTGGATGGTGGAGCGGAGTTTTGGGCCGTATGGCGGGCATTTAGGGGAAGTTGAGATCCGGGTTTAGCGCTGTCAGGACTGACGCCTTCGCGAGCAAGCCCGCTCCCACAGGGGATTTGCGTCGATCACAAATCCCCTGTGGGAGCGGGCTTGCTCGCGAAGGGTCCGTCAGCGTTTAGAGGGTCTTGGCCGAAGCCGGATTGATCATCCGCGCCAACCCTAGGTTCTTCAGCGCCAGTTGCAGCGAGCTGTGGATAACTTGCGGGTTGTCGATGGTCATCAATTCCGCGAGCAATTCCTTGGCCTTGCTCAGGTTGATCTGACGCAACATCCACTTCACTTTCGGCAAGTTGGTGGCGTTCATCGACAGGCTGTCGAAGCCCATCGCCATCAACAGCACTGCCGCCGCCGGGTCACCGGCCATCTCACCGCAGATACTCACTGGCTTGCCTTCGGCATGAGCGTCACGCACCACGCTCTGAAGGGCTTGCAGCACCGCTGGGTGCAGGTAGTCGTAGAGGTCGGCTACCCGCGGGTTGTTTCGGTCCACCGCCAACAGGTACTGGGTCAGGTCGTTGGAACCGACCGACAGGAAGTCCACTTGCCGCGCCAGTTCCTTGGTCTGATAAACCGCCGCCGGAATTTCGATCATCACGCCGATCGGCGGCATAGGCACGTCGCAGCCTTCGTCGCGGACTTCGCCCCAGGCCCGGTGAATCAGGTGCAGGGCTTCTTCCAGTTCGTGGGTGCCGGAGATCATCGGCAGCAGAATCCGCAGGTTGTTCAAGCCTTCGCTGGCCTTGAGCATGGCGCGGGTCTGCACCAGGAAGATTTCCGGGTGGTCGAGCGTGACGCGAATGCCGCGCCAGCCGAGGAACGGGTTGTCTTCCTTGATCGGGAAGTACGACAGCGACTTGTCGCCGCCGATGTCCAGGCTGCGCATGGTCACCGGTTGCGGGTGGAATGCAGCGAGTTGCTCGCGATAAATCGCCAGTTGCTCCTTTTCGCTTGGGAACCTCTGATTGATCATGAACGGCACTTCGGTGCGGTACAGACCGACGCCTTCAGCCCCACGCTTCTGCGCTCGCGCTACATCCGCCAGCAGGCCGGTGTTGACCCACAGCGGCATGCGGTGGCCATCGACGGTCACGCACGGCAAGTCCCGCAGTGCATCCAGCCCGAGGGCCAGTTGTTTCTCTTCCTCGACCACTTCGGCGAACTGCTTGCGCAGCACTTCGCTGGGGTTGGTGTAGACCTCGCCGTGGTAGCCGTCGACGATCATCTGGATGCCGTCGACCTTGGAATACGGCAAGTCGACCAGGCCCATCACCGTCGGGATACCCATGGCGCGCGCCAGGATCGCCACGTGGGAGTTGCCGGAACCGAGTACCGACACCAGACCGACCAGCTTGCCTTCCGGCACCTCGCCGAGCATTGCCGGCGTCAGTTCTTCGCTGATCAGAATGGTGTTGTCGGGGTAGACCAGGGTCTGTTGACGCTCTTCCTGCAAGTAAGCCAGCAAACGTCGACCGAGGTCTTTGACGTCCGAGGCGCGCTCACGCAGGTAGGCGTCGTCCATCAATTCGAAACGGTTGACGTGCTCGGCAACCACCTGACGCAACGCGCCCTGGGCCCACTGGCCAGTCTTGATCACGGTGGTGATTTCGCTGCCGAGCGAGGCATCGTCGAGCATCATCAGGTAAACATCGAACAGCGCGCGCTCTTCCGGGCGCAACTGGTTCGCCAGTTTGGCGGACAAGGCGCGCATGTCGGCGCGCACGCCTTCGATGGCAGTCTTGAACAGCGCGAGTTCGGCGGCGATGTCGGTGATGGTCTTGTCCGGCACCACGTCCAGATCGGCCGGCGGCAGCATGACCACCGCGGTACCGACCGCCGCACCCGGCGAACCCGGTACGCCGATGAACTTGGCTTCCTGGATGCCCTTGCCCTGACGGCCCAGCCCCCGAATCGAACCGGTGGCTTCGGCGTGGGCGATAACGCCGGCAAGCTGCGCGCTCATGGTCACGAGGAAGGCTTCTTCACCTTCGTCGAACTGGCGGCGTTCTTTTTGCTGAATGACCAACACGCCGACGACGCGGCGGTGGTGAATGATCGGCGCCCCGAGGAACGAGGCGTAGCGTTCTTCACCGGTCTCGGCGAAGTAACGGTAGCGCGGGTGATCCGCGGCGTTTTCGAGGTTCAGGGGTTCTTCACGCGTGCCGACCAGGCCAACCAGACCTTCGTTGGGTGCCATGCTGACTTTGCCGATCGAGCGCTTGTTCAAGCCCTCGGTGGCCATCAGCACGAAACGGTTGGTTTCAGGGTCAAGCAAGTAGACCGAGCAGACCTGGCTGCCCATGGCCTCTTTGACGCGCAACACAATAATCCCCAACGCCGCCTTGAGATCCTTGGCGGAGTTAACTTCCTGGACGATCTTGCGCAGCGTATTGAGCATGGCTCGGGGTCGAACTCCGTCGTCAGTCGCGCGATAAAAGGCGCGGGGCAAGCTCTTTGAGAGCGCGTCGATACACTTCGCGCTTGAATGTCACCACCTGGCCCAACGGATACCAATAGCTGACCCAGCGCCAGCCATCGAATTCCGGTTTACCGGTCAAATCCATCCGCACCCGCTGCTCGTTGGAGACCAGGCGCAGGAGAAACCATTTCTGTTTCTGGCCGATGCACAGCGGTTGGCTGTGCGTGCGGACCAGACGTTGCGGCAAACGATAGCGCAACCAGCCCCGGGTGCAGGCGAGAATTTCAACATCTTCGCGCTCAAGCCCCACTTCTTCGTTCAACTCGCGGTACAAGGCGTCTTCCGGCGTCTCCTGGGGGTTGATCCCGCCCTGTGGAAACTGCCAGGCATCTTGATTGATACGGCGAGCCCATAGCACCTGTCCGGCATCATTCGTGAGAATGATCCCGACATTGGGGCGGAAACCATCGGGGTCGATCACGGCAACAACCTCGCAAACGCATGTCGCCGCATTGTTCCACAAAGGTTGTGATAGCAGCAACGAGCCGGCCTACCTTATGTGCACTCTTGTGAAAAGTCCGTATTCTGAACGCCTTTCTACAGACTTTTCAGCGAGTAACTGCAATGCGGCTGGCTTTATTCGACTTGGACAACACGCTCTTGGGCGGTGACAGTGACCACGCCTGGGGCGATTACCTGTGCGAACGCGGCTTCCTCGACGCCGTCGCCTACAAGGCACGCAACGACGAGTTCTATCAGGATTACCTGGCCGGCAAACTGGATAACGATGCCTACCTGAACTTCTGCCTGGAAGTGCTCGGCCGCACCGAGATGGCCACGCTGGATCAATGGCATCTGGATTACATGCGCGATTGCATTGAGCCGATTGTGTTGCCCAAGGGTCTCGAACTGCTGGCCAAGCACCGCGAGGCGGGTGACAAGTTGGTGATCATCACCGCGACCAACCGTTTTGTTACCGGGCCGATTGCCCAGCGTCTGGGCGTCGAAACCCTGATCGCCACGGAATGTGAAATGGTTGATGGCCGCTACACCGGGCGCAGCACTGATGTCCCGTGCTTCCGGGAAGGCAAGGTCACAAGGCTGAGTCGTTGGCTGGAAGAGACCGGGCATTCGCTGGCAGACAGTTACTTCTACAGCGACTCGATGAATGATTTGGCGCTGCTTGAGCAGGTCACGAATCCGATCGCCGTCGACCCGGACCCGAATCTGCGCGCTGAAGCCGAGAAGCGTGGCTGGCCGGTAATTTCGTTGCGTGACTGATATCGCCTTCGCGAGCAAGCCCGCTCCCACAAGGTTCTGCTGTGTGACATAGATAGCATTTACAGCAGAGACCCCTGTGGGAGCGGGCTTGCCCGCGAAGGGGTCGACTCGGTCTGTAGCCTTAAACCGGCTTCGCGCCCATCAACCCCGCAATCGCGATAAAACAGACGAAGCTGAACAGTGCGATGGCGAAAGTGAGCTTGCCGCTGCCACTCGGAACAGTGCGCAGTTTGTTCAGCCGCACCAGCAACCAGAACCAGCCCAACGCCGCGACGGTGTAAAGCACACTGGAAGCCAACAACCAGATCTGCCCCAGCGGCCAGCCCACCAGATGCACCATCCACCAGCCGGTAAACGGCATGCTCAGCAGCGCCAGCCCCATCACCAGCCAGATGAACACTCGCGGCCGCTGCAATGTGCGCGCATGAGCCGTTGCGTCGCCGTTACGGCGCGTACGCCACACCCAGATCGCCAGACCCAGTGCGCTGACCAGCAGCAACACCGTCGCCACCATATGAGCGACTTTCAGGGCGGTTAACGTTTCCATTGTTCGATTTCCTTATAGCCTGGCCATCAGCGTAGCCGCTCAGCCGAGAAACAGCTGATAGGCCGGGTTGTCGCTTTCGTCCCAGTACGGGTAGCCGATTTCTTCCAGCGCTGCGGGCACCAGATGGCGTTCATCGTGAGGCACTTGCAGGCCCGCGACCACACGACCATCCGCTGCGCCATGGTTGCGGTAATGGAACATCGAGATGTTCCAGCGCCCACCGAGCTTGTTGAGGAAGTTGAACAGCGCGCCCGGACGCTCCGGGAATTCAAAGCGCAGAATCACTTCATCCACCACATGCGCCGCACGTCCGCCAACCATGTGACGGATGTGCAACTTGGCCAACTCGTTGTCGGTCAGGTCGAGCACCGGAAAACCCTGCTCCGTCAGGCTGGCAAGCAGCGCACTGCGCGGATCGTTTTCCGGGTGTGTCTGCACGCCGACAAAGATGTGCGCCTCGTTGCCGGTGTTGTAGCGGTAGTTAAATTCTGTGATCTGGCGCTTGCCGATGGCTTCGCAGAACGCCTTGAAGCTGCCCGGTTTCTCGGGAATCGTCACGGCAATGATAGCTTCGCGGCCCTCGCCCAGCTCAGCACGCTCGGCGACGTGGCGCAGGCGGTCGAAGTTGACGTTGGCGCCAGAGTCGATGGCCACGAAGGTATGCCCGGTGACGCCGCGTTGCTCGACGTACTTCTTGATCCCGGCCACGCCCAAGGCGCCGGCAGGTTCGGTGATCGAGCGGGTATCGTCGTAGATGTCCTTGATCGCCGCGCAGATTTCATCGGTACTGACGGTGATCACTTCATCGACATAGTCTTTGCAGATGTCGAACGTGTGCTGACCAATCTGCGCCACGGCGACGCCGTCGGCGAAGAGGCCCACGGTCGGCAGGATCACACGCTCGCCAGCGGCCATGGCGGCTTGCAGGCAGTTGGAGTCGTCCGGCTCGACGCCGATGATTTTGATTTCAGGCCGCAGGTACTTCACGTACGCCGCGATCCCGGCGATCAATCCGCCACCACCCACCGGGACGAAGATCGCGTCCAGACGGCCAGGGTGCTGGCGCAGGATCTCCATCGCCACCGTGCCCTGCCCGGCAATGGTGTGGGGATCGTCGTAAGGGTGGATGTAGACGTAGCCTTTTTCGTCGACCAGTTTCAGCGAGTAGGCCAGGGCTTCCGGGAACGAATCCCCGTGCAGCACCACTTTGCCGCCGCGTGAACGCACGCCTTCGACTTTGATTTCCGGGGTGGTCTTGGGCATCACGATGGTCGCTTTCACGCCCAACACTTTCGCCGCCAGGGCCAGGCCTTGGGCATGGTTGCCCGCGGAAGCAGTGACCACGCCACGAGCGCGCTCTTCATCGGAAAGCTGCGTGAGCTTGTTATAGGCGCCACGAATCTTGAACGAGAACACCGGCTGCAAGTCTTCGCGCTTGAGCCAAATACTGTTGCCCAGCCGCTCGGAGAGCTGGCGGGCAGTCTGCAATGGGGTTTCTACGGCAACGTCATAAACGCGCGAGGTGAGGATCTTTTTGACGTACTGTTCGAGCATCGGAAAGCATCACTGAGCGGGTTGGGCAGGGCCAAGGAGTCTAACCCGGCTTTCGGCTGGGCGACCACACGAATCAAGAGGTTTTAGCCTTCGCAGACACCGCAGATCCATTGTGGCGAGGGGATTTATCCCCGTTGGAGTGCGAAGCGCTCCCCAGCATTCCCCCAGATACACCGCACTCTCAGGTTTTACGACGGCTGCGCCGCCGAACGGGGATGAATCCCCTCGCCACAGGAGGTTTTAGCCCGGCATGGGGCTATAATGCCGGCCTTTCCGTTCTTCCCTTGCCCGCTTCGGAGCCCGCATGACCCAGGATCAACTCAAACAGGCAGTGGCTCAGGCCGCCGTCGACTTCATCCTCCCGAAACTCGACGACAAGAGCATCGTCGGGGTCGGCACCGGCTCCACCGCCAACTGCTTCATCGACGCACTGGCCAAGCACAAAGGCGCGTTCGACGGCGCGGTCGCCAGTTCCGAAGCCACCGCTGCCCGCCTCAAGGGCCACGGCATTCCGGTGTATGAGCTGAACACGGTCAGCGACCTGGAGTTCTACGTCGACGGCGCCGATGAAAGCGACGAGCACCTGAACCTGATCAAGGGCGGCGGCGCAGCCCTGACCCGCGAGAAGATTGTCGCGGCTGTGGCCAAGACCTTCATCTGCATCGCCGACGCCAGCAAACTGGTGCCAGTGCTCGGTGCGTTCCCGCTGCCGGTGGAAGTGATCCCGATGGCCCGCAGCCACGTGGCCCGCGAGCTGGTGAAGCTCGGCGGCGACCCGGTCTACCGCGAAGGCGTGCTGACCGACAACGGCAACATCATCCTCGACGTGTTCAACATGCAGATCACCAACCCGGTGGAGCTGGAGACGCAGATCAATGCGATCGTCGGCGTGGTCACCAACGGTTTGTTCGCGGCACGTCCGGCGGATTTGCTGCTGCTGGGTACCAGCGAAGGCGTGAAAACCCTGCGCGCCCAGTAAGCCAAACACAAAACCCTTTGTGGGAGCGGGCTTGCTCGCGAATGCGGTGTGTCAGTCAATAGAGATGTCGACTGACACACCGC
>NZ_JAHBDP010000107.1:0-34941 GCF_019956495.1 Pseudomonas sp. BF-B-26
GTGTCAAGCAATATTGTTTCGACTGACACACCGCTTTCGCGAGCAAGCCCGCTCCCACAGGGGGTCGGTGACAGATCCTGCGGCGATTAGCAGCGGGGTTTACAGCGCAATTTGCTCTAAAGCCCTGCAACCTGCGTCGTTAAGACCTTTCTATACTGCGACATAAGGTCGCACACATAATCCAGACCTTTCCTTACCCGGCCACTTTGGCCCGTAGGCGCTCCGCTGGGGGGCGACGGTAAAAACAAGAGGAGTGACTGGCATGATCCATCACGTAGTGGGGCTCTTCACCCACCCTGACCAAGAATGGAAAGAGATTCGTGGCGACCAGGAGGAAAGCATCAGCCACATGTATCTCACTCATACCCTGATTCTGGCGGCGATCCCTGCGGTGTCGGCGTTTATTGGCACCACTCAGGTCGGCTGGGTCATTGGCAGTCGCGCACCGGTGATGCTGACGGTGGAAAGCGCGATATGGATGACGGTCATGTCGTACCTGGCGATGCTCGGCGGTGTGGCGGTCATGGGCGCGTTCATCCACTGGATGGCTCGCACCTATGACGCCAACCCGAGCCTGGCACGCTGCGTTGCATTTGCGACCTACACCGCGACACCGCTGTTTATCGGCGGTCTGGCGGCGCTGTACCCACACATGTGGCTTGGGATGATCGTCGGCACCGCGGCCATCTGCTACACGGTGTACCTGCTGTATGTGGGGCTACCCACTTTCATGAGCATTCCATCAGACGAGGGATTTCTGTTTTCGAGTTCGGTGCTTGCGGTAGGCCTGGTGGTGCTGGTGGCCATCATGGCGTTCACGGTCATTGTCTGGGGACTCGGCGTGGGGCCGGTCTATACGAATTAGCAACACTTCACCCAAAAACAAGATCTGCCAACACAGGCCGCCGCAAGGCGGCCTTCTAGTGTTCAAGGATAGAAACCGGTGACGACCATTCGGCGCCTGAGCGATTCGCAAGTCCCGAGGGTTACGGCATACTCGACGCCTCTGGAGATCCATCAAGCATGCCCGAGCAACTCAATACCCGCGTCGAAGACTGTTACCAGCTAGCCGAATCCTTTTTCAAACGACCTTTCAAACGCCCCGTGGTGAGCCTCAAGCTGCGCGGGCAAAAAGCCGGTGTCGCGCATTTGCACGAGAACCTGCTGCGCTTCAATCCACAGCTGTACCGGGAAAATACCGAAGACTTCCTCAAACAAACCGTGGCCCACGAGGTGGCGCACCTGATCGCCCATCAACTGTTCGGCGACCGCATCCAGCCCCATGGCGAAGAGTGGCAATTGATCATGCGCGGCGTGTACGAACTGCCGCCCAATCGTTGCCACACCTATGACGTCAAACGCCGCAGCATGACCCGCTACATTTACAAATGCCCGTGCCCCGACAGCGATTTCCCGTTTTCGGCCCAGCGCCATGGTTTGGTGAGACAGGGGCGGCGGTATCTGTGTCGGCGGTGCCGGAGCACGTTGGTGTTCAGTGGGGAAATGCGGGTCGAGTAGTTAGATTTGTGGTGCCTGTGCTGGCCCCTTCGCGAGCAAGCCCGCTCCCACACTGGATATATGTCATGCCGAAGATCCAGTGTGGGAGCGGGCTTGCTCGCGAAGGCGTCCTGACAGGCGCTAAACAACCACCTTGGCACGGCGTAACGCTTCAATCCGCTCAGCGCTATACCCCAACTCCTCCAACACCTGATCCGTATGCTGCCCTATGGCCGCGCCGATATGCCGCGGCTCGGGCAACCCTTGCGAAAACTTCAGCGGACACGCCATCTGCGCCTGAGTCGTCCCGTCACCACGCGGCACTTCGGTCACCAGCGCCCGGGCCTTCAACTGCGGATGCCGCACCGCTTCGCTCAAACTCAACACCGGCTCGACACACGCATCCAACGTGGCAAACAACGCGCACAACTCGGCGAAATCGTGGGTCTCGAACTCAATCCTCAGCGCGTTCTTCAGCGCCTTTTGCAAGGCCGGTTCCGGCGATAAGCCCAAGGTTTCCAGCTCCTCCAGCCCCAGTGCTGCGCACAGTTGCTTCATGAACGCTGGCTCCAGACTGCCCACCGAGAACCAGCGCCCATCGCGAGAACGGTAATAGTCATAGAAACTGCCACCGTTGAGCATCTGCGCCTCCCTTCCCGGCTCTTCGCCACAGGCCAGATACCCGGCGCCAGCCATAGCGTTCAGGCTGAACACGCAGTCGGTCATGCTCACATCCAGGTGCTGCCCCTGTCCGGTTTGCTGCCGGGCGATGACCGCCGCCAGCAGCCCGATCACCCCGTGCAACGAGCCACCGGCGATGTCCGCCACTTGCATGCCCAACGGCAACGGCCCGCTGTCGGCGTGGCCGGTGTAGCTCGCCAGCCCCGCCAGCGCCAGGTAGTTGATGTCGTGGCCGGCGCGGTCCTTGTAGGGGCCGGTCTGGCCGTAACCGGTGATCGACACGTAAATCAGTTTCGGATTAATCGCCTTCAAGGCTTCATAACCCAGACCCAATCGCTCCATCACGCCGGGGCGGAACTGCTCCAGCACGATGTCGTAGTCCTGCAGCAACTGCTTGATCAGCTCCAGCGCCTCAGGCTGCTTGAGGTCCAGCGCCAGGCTGCGTTTGTTGCGATTGAGGTAGGCGTGGCTGGCGGAAACGCCCTGATCGTGAGGCGGCAAAACCCGCAGCAGGTCCATGCGCGTTGGCGATTCGATGCGCAGCACCTCGGCGCCCATGTCTGCCAGCAACAACGAGGCGAACGGCCCCGGCAGCAGTGTCGAGAAATCCAGAACCTTGAGTGATGCCAGTGGACCGAGCATGGGCGTTCTCCGTAAACGATGCCTCCAGACTAGGCAGCCAATGTCATTGCAGCAATCACCTTATGCGTCAGATGCGCTGACCGTTGCGCTCAAATCCCAGGCATGAAAAAACCCGCCGAAGCGGGTTTTTTCCGTGCAGCCGTCTTATTTGACGCTGCTTGGGGTTGCCTCTTCGACGTGGCCCAGAACATCGTCTTTAGGCTCGTCGGAGATACCGCGACCGCCAGAAGCCAGTTCGGCGTGCATCACGTCGACGTCCAGTTCCTTGACCCACTTGGCCACAACCAGGGTGGCAACAGCGTTACCGACCAGGTTGGTCAGGGCACGGGCTTCGGACATGAAGCGGTCGATACCGAGGATCAGCGCCAGGCCGGCCACCGGCAAGTGGCCAACGGCGGACAAGGTAGCCGCCAACACGATGAAGCCACTACCGGTCACGCCCGCAGCGCCTTTGGAGGACAGCAGCAACACCACCAGCAGGGTGATCTGGTGAGTGATGTCCATGTGGGTGTCGGTTGCCTGAGCAATGAACACCGCCGCCATGGTCAGGTAGATCGCCGTACCGTCGAGGTTGAACGAGTAACCGGTCGGGATCACCAGACCCACAACGGATTTCTGCGCGCCCAGGCGTTCCATCTTGATCAGCATGCGTGGCAGTACCGATTCCGAAGAAGAAGTACCCAGCACGATCAGCAGTTCTTCACGGATGTAGCGGATCACTTTCAACACGCTGAAGCCGTGAGCGCGAGCGATACCACCCAGCACCACCAGCACGAACACCAGGCAAGTGATGTAGAAGCACGCCATCAATTGACCCAGTTGCACCAGCGAGCCAACACCGTAGGCACCGATGGTAAAGGCCATGGCACCGAAGGCACCCAGTGGCGCGAGCTTCATGATCATGTTGATGATGTTGAACATCACGTGGGCGAAGCGATCGATGAAGTCCAGGATCGGCTTGCCGTAGGCACCCAGGCGATGCAGGGCGAAACCGAAGATCACCGAGAACATCAGCACTTGCAGGATGTCGCCTGTGGCGAACGCGCCGACGATGGTGGACGGGATCACGTTCAACAGGAAGCCAACAACGCTTTGATCAGCACCGGCCGCCACATAAGCAGCGACTTTGGAGGCATCCAGCGTAGCGACGTCGATGTGCATGCCGGCACCCGGCTGCACGATGTTGACCACCACCAGACCCACCAGCAATGCGATGGTCGAAACGATTTCGAAGTAGAGCAGCGCGTAACCGCCGGTCTTGCCGACCGACTTCATGTCCTGCATGCCCGCGATACCGCTGACGACGGTGCAGAAGATGATTGGGGCAATGATCATTTTGATCAGTTTGATGAACCCGTCACCCAGCGGCTTGAGGGCAACACCGGTCTGCGGGTAGAAGTGACCGAGCAGGATGCCGATGGCAATAGCAACGATCACCTGGAAATACAGGGATTTGTACAGTGGCTGACGAGTCGTCATTGCAAAGTTCCTCAAGAGTGCCCGGTGACAACATCCATCTGTTGCCAAAGGCACTTCAATTGCGAACCCTCCTGCACTGGAGGGATTTGTTTTGTCGAGCTGCGCAACGGCAGGCATCTGCAGGTTGTATCGCAAGGCCCGTGCCACCTTCGTCAAATCGCCAGCAAGTCTTTTGACATCAAGGGTTGCAGGTTTTTCTTTGTCACCAAGCGGTTACGGCAAAGTGGCGGATTTCCGCCCATCGACCAGACCTTGTCCTACAAATTGGCGGATATCCGCCTTGTCCATCATCAGACACCACGGCTACCATCCGCCGTTCAATGGACGGACTTGCCTTCTTATGCGCGAACGCACCATCGCCAGTCATTTCGCCCGTGCCGCCCTCGGTGGCGCACGCCGGCTGGGTTACGACTATTCAAATCTGCTGCAACAACTGGGTATCAGCCCCGAGTTGCTTGAAGAGCCACGAGCGAGAATCGCGCCTGAACAGTTCACCCGATTGATCCAGGGACTGTGGCTGGCACTGGACGACGAATACCTGGGCTTCGGGCCGGTCCCGAGCAAAACCGGGAGTTTCGCGATGATGTGCCATGCGGTGATCCACTGCCGCAATCTGGAGAAAGCACTTCATCGCGGCTTATTGTTTTATAGCTTATTCCCCGACGGTCCGCGTCTGACCCTTACCCGCGAAGACGACATGATTCGCCTGAGCCTCGACGATTCGCAGTTCCGGGACCCGGATCACTTCCTCACCGAGAGCCAACTGATGGTGTGGCATCGCCTCGCCAGTTGGCTGATCGGCCAGCGCATTCGCCTGGAACAGGCGACATTCAGCTACCCGAAACCCGAGCACGGCGCCGAATACGATTTGCTGTTCCCCTGCCCTCTGGCGTTTTCCACGGCGCAAAGCAGCCTGCTGTTTCACAGTCGTTACTTGGATATGCCGCTGTTGCAGGACGAGCGGACACTCAAGCATTTCCTCGAACACTCCCCCGCCGACCTGTTGTCGCGCCCGGATGACGGCGACAGTTTGAGCAGCCAGTTGCGAAGGTTGCTCAGCCGCGACAGTTCACACTGGCCGGACCTGGAAGCGGTGGCCGCGCACCTGCACATCAGCCCGCAGACGTTGCGTCGGCATTTGCGGGAGGAAGGGTCGAGTTTTCAGGAATTGAAGGATCAACTGCGCCGGGACATTGCGATCTATCACCTGGGGCGGGCGGATTTGTCGTTGCAGCAGATTGCCGAGCAGTTGGGGTTTTCAGAGCCTTCAGCGTTTCACCGGGCGTTCAAGAAGTGGACCGGGTTGACGCCGGGGGCCTACCGCGCGCAAGAGAACTGAACGATCGGTTACGCGCGGTCAAACCACCGGAAAATGAATCCGGAACGCCGCTCCGCCCATCGGTGAATCTCCCAGCGTCAACTTGGCGCTGTAGCTCTCGATGATGTCCTTGACCACCGCGAGCCCAATCCCCTGCCCCGGATGCTGGCGATCCAGCCGCTCTCCCCTTTGCAGAATCCGCGCACGCTGATCCGGCGGCACTCCCGGACCGTCATCCTCAACGCACAACTCAATCCCGCTCAGGCTTTCGCGCACGCTGATGCGTACTTCGCCGAGGCACAGGCGATAGGCGTTTTCCAGCAGGTTGCCCATCATTTCCAGCAACGCACCCTGCTCGATCGGCACGTAACACTGCGCCGGCAGATCGAAGGCGACCCGCACGCGTTTGTCGCGGTAGACCTTGTCCAGGGTGTCGCACAGGCTTTGCAGCACGGGTTGCAGGCGCACTTGGTGGCGCACCAGACCGCTTTTGCGCAGGCTGGCGCGTTGCAGTTGATAGCTGATCTGCTGGCTCATGCGTTCGATCTGGGTTTGCAGCACCCAGGCCTGATCACGATCGGCCGGGCGCCGGGCCATGTCTTCGCTGACGCCTTGCAGCACGGCCAGCGGGGTTTTCAGGCTGTGGGCCAGGTCGTCGAGGGAATCGCGATAGCGGCTGCGTTGTTCGCGCTCGCTGTGCAACAAGCGGTTGAGGGAACCGGTCAGGCGCAGCAGTTCGCGCGGGTGTTGTTCGCTGAGGCTTTCGCGGGTGCCGCTTTCGATCTCGTCCAGTTCCTGACTGAGCCGGCGCAACGCCTGCAAGCCCCAGGTCAGGCCGATCCACAGCAGCGCGAGCAACACCAGCAAGGCGGCACCGAATCCGAGGTAGAGATTTTCCCGCAGGCCTTCGAGGGTGGCTTCGTACTCACGCACCGGTTGCAGCGCGACGATGCTGAACGCCGCGCTCTTGCCGCCGAGCAGTTTGACCTCGACGTCATAGACGAAGAACTCCTGGCCATCGGCCTCACGAATTCGGGCGAACTCGTTGCCGCGTCCGTCGTAACGCGGTTTGTAGTTGATCTTCTCTTCGCGGGTGGCTTTCGAGCGCCACACCAGGTGAGCTTCGCGGTCGTAGATGTAGCCGAGCAAACGGCTGTCGGTCAGGTTGAAGCGCTCATCGGGCAACTGCGCTGGCATTTGCAGGCTGTTGTTTTCCACACGCGCGGCGGAGATCAGCGTGGTGACGTCCGACGCCAGGCGCTGCTCAATGGAATCCTGCAACGCCAGGCTGAACGCGCCCTGCATCGCCGGCAGCAACGCCAGCATGAACAACACCGCCAGGATCGTGGCGGCGAGCATCAAACGGACACGTAGGGAACGAATCAAGTGCAGCGCTCATTGAACAGGTAGCCGAGGCCACGCACGGTATCGATCGGTTTGAAGCCGGCCGGGCCTTCAAGTTTGCGGCGCAGACGGCCGACCAACACTTCGATCACGTTCGGATCGCGCTCGTCGTCGTCCGGGTAGAGCTGCTCCATCAAGCGATCCTTGGCCACCACTTGCTGGTGATGCCGCATCAGGTACTCGAGGATCCGATACTCGTAAGCGGTCAGCGCCAGCGGTTGATCATCGAGGGACGCCTGTTTGCGATTGAGGTCCAGCAGCAACGGCCCGGCGACGATGGTCGACTGGGTGAAACCGCTGGAACGGCGCAGTAACGCGTTCAGCCGGGCATCGAGTTCTTCGAACTGGAACGGCTTGACCACGTAATCGTCGGCGCCGGCGGCGAGGCCTTCGACCTTGTCCTGCCAGTTACCGCGGGCGGTGAGGATCAGGATCGGGAAGGCCTTGCCGCGCGAACGCAGCTGACGAATCAGGTCGAGCCCGCCCATGCCCGGCAGGCCGAGGTCGATCACCGCCAGGTCATGGTTGAACTGCTCGGTCTGGTACAGCGCCTCTTCAGCGTTGGCCACGGACTCGACCACGTGACCGCTGTCCGTCAGGCGGGTTTGCAGGTGATGGCGCAACAGCGCTTCATCTTCGACGACCAGCAGTTTCATAACGCTCTCCTACGCAAATCAACATCTCCAAATACAAACTTCAATGGCTGACAGGGCGACGCCCATCAGTTAAGACGCGCAACCTGTGGGAGCGAGCCTGCTCGCGATAGCGGTGGGTCAGCCAATATTGATGCTGAATGTACCGCCGTCATCGCGAGCAGGCTCGCTCCCACAGGTTTTGCGCTTGACCGACTAGCATTACTTATCAGAAAGCGTAGTTCGCCGACAGGTAGGTCTGGGCGCTGCTGGTCAGGTCCAGCGAACCTTGTTTACTACCACCGCGCTCGCTCATCTCGGTGCTGGCGTTGCTGCGCAGGTAACGGTAACCCAGTTCCACCGAGGTGTTTTGCGAAACCTGTTGCAGGACACCCAACTGGCCGCCGATGGCGTAACCGATGTCGCTGTCGCGGCTGAAACCTGGGGATTCCTGAGTCATTTTGGTCAAGCCGGCTGTGGCGCCACCGAACAGCTTGGTGCTGCCGCCCACCGGGTAGAACAGATCGTAGCTGCCCAGGAGGTTTTCCTGACGCAGTTTAATGCCATTGTGCGAACCCGACACATTGTCGTAAGTGGCGTAGTAGCGGCCCTGGCTGTTTTGCCGGCCCAGACGCGCCCCCCAGGTGTTGTCCTTGCCGATCACGCCGTCGGCGTTCGGGCTGTTGAGGTTGTCGTTCAGGGCGTGGGACTTTTTGACCTTGTCGCTGGTCTGTCCAAAAGTAAGGCTGGCGAAATTGTCGTCGGAAGCGAAAGCCGCGGTACTCGCGGTCAAGACAGTGAAAGCCAGAAGCAGTTTTTTGAAGCCAGTCATAGGGGCGTTCCTTATGCGCTATATGCTATTTGGGTACGGGGCAAGGTTACTCACCCGGCCCTGAACTCCCCCTGAACGCTCTCTGAACCTAAGCTGAACCAGATCGACCCAGCTGTTTTTGACGACTTTTCTGTCAGGAGATCCGACCATGCGCATGTTTCTCGCTTTCGTCTTGCTGGCCTTGAGCGGGCTGACTCAAGCCGCCATCAAGACTCAGGAAATCCCCTATCAAAGTACTGACGGCACCAAAATGATCGGCTATTTCGCCTATGACGACGCCATCAAAGGCGCACGCCCTGGCGTTGTGGTGGTGCACGAATGGTGGGGGCTCAACGAGTACACCAAGCGCCGCGCCCGTGATCTCGCCGGTCTGGGCTACAGCGCACTGGCCATCGACATGTATGGCGATGGTAAAAACACTGAGCATCCCAAGGACGCCATGGCCTTCATGCAGGCCGCGTTGAAAGACAGTGGCGCGGCGAGCGCGCGCTTTCAGGCCGGGCTCGATCTGCTGAAGAAACAGCCGCAAACCGATCCGGACAAAATCGCCGCTATCGGTTATTGCTTCGGCGGTGCAGTGGTACTGAATGCGGCACGTCAGGGTTTGCCGCTGGCGGGCGTGGTGAGTTTTCACGGTGCGCTGGCGACCAAGACGCCTGCCGCGCCGGGTAGCGTGAAAGCCAAGATCCTGGTCGAACATGGCGCTCTGGACAGCATGGTAACGGCGGATAACGTTGCGGCGTTCAAGGCCGAAATGGACAAGGCCGGGGCTGACTATAAGTTTGTCAGCCTTGAAGGTGCCAAGCATGGGTTCAGTAATCCTGATGCGGATCGTCTGAGCCATGGCGATCATGCCGGGCCGGATATTGGCTATAACAAAGCGGCGGATGAAAAATCCTGGGCGGATATGCAGGCGTTCTTCAAAAAAATCTTTGGCTGATCAGTGAACCCTGTGGTGAGGGGCTTTTGTGGTGAGGGAAAAGCCCCTCACCACAAAAGCCATTGCTACTACCCAGCCTGAGAGCAACCCGGCAAAATGCCCCACATGAATCGCGCCCCCGCCCTACCCGTCTGTTGTACCCCACTCGATGCCCATTGGCCGCTGCCGTTTGCGCTGCCCGATACGGTGCTGTTGAGCACGCACTTCGATACCTCGCAACTGGCCAGCGATGATTTCCAGCGCAGCGCCATCGAGCCGCCGCCCACCATCCAGCGTTCGGTCGCCAAGCGTCAGGCGGAGTTCCTCGCCGGGCGGGTTTGCGCTCGGGCGGCGTTGCAACAGTTGGAAGGGCTGAGCTTTATCCCGGCTATCGGCGAAGACCGGGCACCGGTATGGCCGACGCACATCACGGGCTCGATCACCCACAGCACCGGCCGGGCCTCGGCGATTGTCGCGAAGAAAACCCACTGGCGCGGCCTGGGAATGGACCTGGAGAACCTGCTCAACCCTGAACGGGCCGAGCGACTGGCCGGGGAAATCCTCACGCCGCCCGAGTTGCAACGCATGACCGCGGGCCGTCGCGATCAGTTGGCGATGCTGGTAACCCTGACGTTTTCGGTGAAGGAAAGCCTGTTCAAGGCGCTGTATCCGATCGTTCAGCAGCGCTTCTATTTCGAGCACGCTGAAGTGCTGGAGTGGACCGAGCGCGGTGAAGTGCGGCTGCGGTTGCTGACGGATCTGTCCAGCGAATGGTGCAATGGCACTGAGCTGGATGCGCAGTTCGGGGTCATTGATGGGCAGTTGTTGAGTCTGGTCAGCATCAAGGCCTGACATTTGTGGGGCCTGGGACGGCCTCTTCGCGAGCAAGCCCGCTCCCACATTGGATCTATGTCTCACGCAAATCCCCTGTGGGAGCGGGCTTGTCTCCGGGCGGCGTTCCGACGAAAGCGGTAGCTCATCCACCGCACCTCTCAACGCTTCTCCTGATTCCTCGGCCAACTCAAACTGAAACACGCCCCGCCCAGGCTTTTGCTCTTGCTGATCAACGCCCGGCCATCATGCCAATGGATGATTCGCCGCACGATGGACAACCCCAACCCATGCCCACCGGAGGCGCGGGTACGGCTGTCGTCGAGGCGCAGGAATGGCGTGAAGATCTTCTCCCAGGCCGTTTCCGGCACGCCCGGTCCGTCATCCTCGACATCCACCCGACAGCGCTGCTGCCCGACCTGATAGCTGACGGTCACCCGTGATTGAGCGTGGCGCATGGCGTTGCTCACCAGGTTCTGCAACGCCCGGTGCAGGTAGCGCGGCTCGGCCTCGACCCAGGCGTCATCGTTGTCAGCGGCAGACAAACACAAACCGCGCTGCACCGTGACCTCGGCGCGTAACGGAGCCAATTCTTCGATCACCTGATTGACCAACGCATCCAGATCGATCCGCTGAAAATTCAGTGCCGGTGAACCCTGCTCCAGTCGTGCGTAGGTGAGCATCTCGTCCACCAGCCGATCAAGATCCTCGATGTCGTGGTCCATGCCTTCACAGTACTTTTCCAACGCCTGCGGCGTGGTGGCCGAGCCGATCATTTCCAAACCAAAACGCAACCGCGCCACGGGTGTGCGCAGCTCATGAGACACGGCGCGCACCAACTCACGCTGAATCGCCAGCAACTGCTGCAAGTGCTCGGCCATGCCGTTGAACGCCGAAGCCAGCCGCCCCACCGAATCCGCGCCGCGTGCAGGCACGCGGGTTTCCAGGCTGCCCTTGGCGATGCGCGTGGCGGCCGCTTCCAGGCCACGCAAACGGCGCTCAAGTTGCCGCACCAACAGATAGACGATCAAACCGATCAGGCTCAAACCCAGGGCGGCGATCAGCACCAGCCACTCCGGCGGATAAGGATTCATCTGATACAACGGGCCGATTTCCAGCACCCACGGCGTACCGACCATGCCGGCAAACACCCGGATCGAATCGCCGCCCTTGCCCAGCGCCATCACCGTGTCGCCCTCGGACACCCGGCGACTCTGGTCTTCGTCCATGTCCGCCTGTTCGATCGTCACCAGGCGCAAGTCGAAACCAAACCCTTTATCGCGCTTCAACTGCGCCAGGCGCTCGGGTTGCTCGGCCACCGGGTAGCGCACCAGTTCATCGGCCAGCAGGTAAATAGTCGCCCGGGCCAGTTGTTCGCTGATCTGCTGGACTTCGCCGGTCAGCACCAGCTGTTCCTTGTCGCTGACCAATCGATAGACCTTCGCCGCGTGCGGACCGGTTTGTTCCACCAGCGCCTGACCGTGCAGCACGCGGGTGCGCTGGGTGAGGTCGAGGTCGGTTTGGGCAAAGGTCTTCAGCGCCAGAGGAATCCCCAACAACCGCTCCCACACCAGCAAGGCACGGTGGCGCTCGGTTTCGTTCATCGGGTTCAGATTGTCGGCCATCAGCGAGAACGTGCCGTGGGCCAGGCGTTCGCGGTATTGCTCGCCGCGCACCTGGTTAAGCAGGTGCAAGGCCAGCACGCCGAGAACCGCCACCAGAATCAGCGCCGCGCACATGCCGCCATAGATGCGCAAGAAGATCGAGTTCACAGCGTGCAGGCTTCCGGAACGAACAGATAACCTTTGCTGCGGATGGTCTTGATCAGCCGCGGATGCTCCGGGTCATCGCCGATTTTGGGGCGAATGCGCGAGATGCGCACGTCGATGGAACGGTCCTGGCCGTCATAGCCAATGCCGCGCAATGCAGTGAATATCTCTTCCCGGGACAGGATGCGCCCGGCGTTGGCCACCAGCAGCCAGAGCAGGTCGAACTCGGCGCTGGTCAGTTCGATGCCGTTGTCGTTCAGCCAGGCTTCGCGCAATGCGTTGTCGACCACCAAGGGACCGAACTGCAGACGCCGTTGTTTTTCCGGCGCCACTTCCGGGGCTTCACTGCGTCGCAACAAGGCCTGGATGCGCGCCAGCAAAAGTCGGGGGCGAACCGGTTTGCACACGTAGTCGTCGGCACCCAGGTCCAGGCCAAGAATCTGATCGGTGTCGTCGGTGCGGGCGGTGAGCATCAGGATCGGGCCGTCATACTTGTCGCGGACCTTGCGGCAGATGCTCAGGCCATCTTCGCCTGGCAACATGAGGTCGAGGATCACCAGGTCCGGTTTCTCCTTGATGATCCGTGCCGCGGCCAAGGCGCCGTTACCCTCGATCGATACGCGCAGACCATTGGCTTCCAGGTAGTCGCGGGTCAGTTCGGCCAGACGCTGGTCGTCCTCGACAATCAATACCTGCCAGTTGTCTTGCTCCACGGTGACCTCTGCTTGCCAACAACACTTAATAAGGAAGGATCCGCCCGTCTTTTTGTAATGATTGGGGAGGATAAGAATGCATCTGCATGGGCCGATTGTATAAACGCCGCTCACCAAGAACACAAGCCGGTAAATGCGTTCGGACAACGCGGTTTTTTGTGATAGGGTTCGCGCCCTTAAAAAGCCGAGCGACTGTTTTCAATCGGTGAAAATCAGTGAAAAACGGTCCGCTCCAGCTAGGTCGCGGCCTACACGCCCGTTCCACCTTTCACACACAATTTACGCACAGGTTTATCCACAGGTAGTACGTTGCAACACCCCCAAAAACGCATTATCTTGTACCCCGGCGCCAAAAAAACCCTACATGTAGGGTTTTGCGTAAAAAACCAAACACAAATCAGACACCGATTTCAAGCGCTTTTATTGCCTCTGTCCGGTTGAACCAAACGTATTTTCGAAAGACCAAACCGCGCGTGCGGATGGCTACTGTTTTTGCGCCGAAAACGGCGTTTACGGTACGGGTGTTGCAGTCAATTACTGTCACCCAAAAGGATCCCGGTTTCAGGTTCAAGGCCTGGGACCAAAGACTTCGGCATGGAAGCGGCGCCCCAATTGCCCCTTCCTGATCTGTCCCGAAGTTGGTATGCCCGGCCCTTCGCCGGTTGTAGTGCTTCAGGACGGAACGGTGGGCACCCAAACGGTGCCCAAACAAACATAGAGAATGTGGAGACAACCCCCCATGCAAACCGACACAACTCGCGAGAACCCGCAGGGCACCTTGCCGCAGGCCGCAGATTCGACTTCGGATCTGTCCGCCACCGCGCCTGGTCAACTGCGCGTGATCAAGCGTAACGGCACTGTCGTTCCTTACACCGATGACAAGATCACCGTCGCCATCACCAAAGCGTTTCTCGCAGTTGAGGGCGGCACCGCTGCCGCTTCGTCGCGAATCCACGACACTGTTGCCCGTCTGACCGAACAAGTCACCGCGACCTTCAAGCGTCGCATGCCCTCGGGCGGCACGATCCACATCGAAGAAATCCAGGACCAGGTCGAACTGGCTCTGATGCGTGCCGGCGAGCAGAAAGTAGCCCGCGACTACGTGATCTACCGTGACGGTCGTTCGAAAGAACGCGCCGCCCACGCACCGGCCGAAGAAGCAGTCAACGCTCACCCGTCGATCCGCATCACCCGCGCCGATGGCACCTTTGCTCCTCTGGACATGGGCCGCCTGAACACCATCGTCACCGAAGCGTGCGAAGGCCTGGAAGAAGTCGACGGCGACCTGATCCAGCGCGAAACCCTGAAAAACCTGTACGACGGTGTGGCCCTGACCGACGTCAATACTGCGTTGGTGATGACCGCCCGTACGCTGGTCGAGCGTGAGCCGAACTACTCGTTCGTGACCGCCCGCCTGCTGATGGACACCCTGCGTGCCGAAGGCCTGAGCTTCCTGGAAGTCGCCGAAAGCGCGACCCACCACGAAATGGTCGACCTGTACGCCAAGGCCCTGCCTGCCTACATCGCCAAGGGCATCGAATTCGAATTGCTGAACCCGGTCCTCGCTACCTTCGACCTGGAAAAACTCGGCAAGGCGATCAACCACGAGCGCGATCAGCAGTTCACGTACCTGGGCCTGCAAACCCTGTACGACCGTTACTTCATCCACAAGGACGGTATCCGCTTCGAACTGCCGCAAATCTTCTTCATGCGCGTGGCCATGGGCCTGGCGATCGAAGAGAAGAACAAAGAAGACCGTGCGATCGAGTTCTACAACCTGTTGTCGTCTTTCGACTACATGTCGTCGACCCCGACCCTGTTCAACGCCGGTACTCTGCGTCCACAGCTGTCGAGCTGCTACCTGACCACCGTGCCGGATGACCTGTCGGGCATCTACCACGCAATCCACGACAACGCCATGTTGTCGAAATTTGCGGGCGGCCTGGGCAACGACTGGACCCCGGTTCGTGCACTGGGTTCGTACATCAAGGGCACCAACGGCAAATCCCAGGGCGTTGTTCCGTTCCTGAAAGTAGTGAACGACACCGCCGTTGCCGTTAACCAGGGTGGCAAGCGCAAAGGCGCTGTCTGTGCCTACCTGGAAACCTGGCACATGGACATCGAAGAGTTCATCGAACTGCGCAAGAACACCGGTGATGATCGTCGTCGTACCCACGATATGAACACCGCCAACTGGATTCCTGACCTGTTCATGAAGCGCGTCTTCGATGACGGCAAGTGGACCCTGTTCTCGCCGTCCGAAGTGCCGGACCTGCACGACCTGACCGGCAAGGCCTTCGAAGAGCGTTACGAGTACTACGAAGCCCTGTCCGAGTACCCGGGCAAGATCAAGCTGTTCAAGACCATCCAGGCCAAAGACCTGTGGCGCAAAATGCTGTCCATGCTGTTTGAAACCGGCCACCCATGGCTGACCTTCAAAGACCCGTGCAACCTGCGCAGCCCGCAGCAGCACGTCGGCGTGGTTCACAGCTCGAACCTGTGCACCGAGATCACCTTGAACACCAACAAGGACGAGATCGCCGTTTGCAACCTGGGCTCGATCAACCTGCCGAACCACATCACCAACGGCAAGCTGGACACCGCCAAGCTGGAACGCACCGTGAACACCGCCGTTCGCATGCTCGATAACGTTATCGACATCAACTACTACTCGGTGCCACAAGCGAAGAACTCCAACTTCAAGCACCGTCCGGTCGGTCTGGGCATCATGGGCTTCCAGGACGCGCTGTACCTGCAGCACATTCCTTACGGTTCCGACGCGGCCGTCGAGTTCGCCGACAAGTCGATGGAAGCGGTCAGCTACTACGCGATCCAGGCTTCCTGCGACCTGGCCGACGAGCGCGGCGCCTACGAGACGTTCCAGGGTTCGCTGTGGTCCAAAGGCATCCTGCCGCTGGATTCGCAACAGATCCTGATCGAGCAGCGTGGCCAGAAGTACATCGACGTTGACCTGAACGAATCCCTGGACTGGGCACCGGTTCGTGCCCGTGTGCAGAAAGGCATTCGTAACTCCAACATCATGGCCATCGCACCGACCGCGACCATCGCCAACATCACTGGCGTATCGCAGTCGATCGAACCGACCTACCAGAACCTCTACGTGAAATCGAACCTGTCGGGCGAATTCACCGTGATCAACCCGTACCTGGTTCGCGACCTGAAAGCTCGCGGTCTGTGGGACTCGGTCATGATCAACGACCTGAAGTACTACGACGGTTCGGTGCAACAGATCGAGCGCATCCCGCAAGAACTCAAAGAGCTCTATGCGACTGCCTTCGAAGTGGACACCAAGTGGATCGTTGACGCGGCAAGCCGCCGTCAGAAGTGGATCGACCAGGCTCAATCGCTGAACCTGTACATCGCTGGCGCATCGGGCAAGAAGCTGGACGTGACCTACCGCATGGCCTGGTACCGTGGTCTGAAAACCACTTACTACCTCCGTGCCCTGGCCGCGACCAGCACCGAGAAGTCGACCATCAACACCGGCAAGCTGAACGCTGTTTCCAGCGGCGGCAACCACGGTGACGATTCGGTCCTGGCAGCACCTGCCGGCCCTGCTCCAGTGCCGAAGGCTTGCGCCATCGACGAGCCGGATTGCGAAGCTTGCCAATAAGCTGAGCCGGTAACCCGAAACCCCCGACAGCCCTCTGGATTGTCGGGGGTTTTCTTTTGCCTGCAGGAAAGTGGTGACCGGGCTGACACCATCGCGAGCAGGCTCACTCCTACAAAGGCCGAGTTGGCTCGGAGGAATGCGATCTACTGTGGGAGCGAGCCTGCTCGCGATGAGGCCAGCACAGGTAACCAGAATGCCTGCGTCAGGGACAAATCCCGGTCATAAAAAAACCCCTCTTGCGAGGGGTTCTTTATGCAGCGTTATCCAGCATCAGGTCATCTGAATGATGGTCTGCATGATGGTGCTCTGAGTCGAGATGGTCTTGGCGTTCGCCTGGTAGTTGCTCTGCGCCTTGATCAGGTCGACCAGTTCATTGGTCAGGTTGACGTTGGACTCTTCCAGAGAGTTGGAGTGGATCTCGCCCAAGGTACCGGTGTTCGGCGCATCGTAGCCCGGGATACCCGACGAATAGGTTTCTTTCCAACTGGTGCCGCCTACCGGTTGCAAACCTTGTTCGTTGGTGAAGCTGGCGAGCGAGATCTGGCCGATAGGCTTGGTCTGGCTGTTGCTGAAGTTGGCCAGCATGACACCGCTGGTGTCGATGGTCAGGTTGGTGATCTGGCCGGTGGCGTAGCCGTTCTGCGAAGGAATCGAACGCGCGGTGTCAGCGTTGTACTGCGTGGTTTTGTCCATGGAGACCGTGACGACACCAGAGGCCGCGCCGTTGGCTGTCCACACGCCATTGATCACGTTACCCGGAATCCAGCCTGTGACTTTCAGGTCTGGGCTGGTTACCACAGATGGCGGAACGGTCGCCGGGACAACCGGTGTGGTGACCGAAGTCAGCTTGCCGGCGCTGTCGAAGTTCATGGTCGAAGCGACAGGAGGAGTAAGAGGATTGGTAGGGTCACTGCCATCCGGGTTGCGACCCTCGATCAGGGTGTAGGTCTTCCAGGTGTTGTCAGCAGTCTTCACCATGTATTGATCCATGATGTGCTTGTTACCCTGGGTATCGTAAATCGGGGTACTGAACTGCTTGGTGAAAGACGCTTCCTTGGACGGGTCAAACGGATTGGTCGTCTGGTTGATGATGGGAGCTGTGGAGTTCAGGTTGATCGTCGACGAAACCGTGGAGGTGTTTTTTGGCGCCAGGTTCGAAGTATCGATACGCAGGTCAGTCAAAACGCCGTTGAGGATCTTGCCATTGGCATCCACGCCATAACCCTGCAGACGCGCAGAGCCATCGCTATTGGTGACGTAACCGTCCTTGTCGACCTTGAACGTTCCGGAACGGGTGTAGGACATCGACCCGTTCTCGCTCAGCACGAAGAAGCCGGAACCGTTGATGCCCATGTCCAGTACGTTGCCGGTGTTGTTAATGTCACCCTGGGTGAACTGCTGGGAAACGTTGGCCAGGCGCACACCGTTACCGATGGTTTTGCTGCCCGAACCCAGCTTGGTGGCCGAGTAAACGTCTTCGAATTCCGCACGGGACGATTTGAAACCGGTGGTCGCGACGTTGGCGATGTTGTTGCCGGTCACGTCCAGTTGTTTGTTGGCTGCATAGAGACCGCTAAGGCCGATATTGAAAGACATAATCCACTCCTTTGTGCCGTGTTAGTCGGCTCTACATACCAATAGTTTGTACTTTGGACAGGGCGATGCTGCCGAGCCCGGCCAGGTTGAGCATCAACTCACCGCCGGTCTGGCTGATGGTCACGCTGTTGACCGTTGCCGGCAGGTACGTCACCAGCGAGGTCGCCTTGCCGTCGTAGGTCGCCGTAGCGCCGAAGGTATAGGTACCCGCCTTGGCCACTTCGCCTGCATCGTTTTTGCCGTCCCAGATGAAGCTGGAAGTACCGGCGTTCTGGCTGCCCAGGCCGATGGTGCGGACAACTTTGCCATCGGCATCGGTGATCTTGACCGTGACCGGGTCCACCGACGCCGGTACGGCAATGGTGCCGGTGAAACTCTTGGAGGTATCGACCACCGCCGATCCGCCTGGTGCAATGACCGAACGCCCGACCAGCGACGACGCCTGCAATGCCTGGGACGAGTTGTAATTGCTCGCCAGGCCGCTGACGGTGTCGTTGAGCGTGGTGATGCCTTCCAGGCTACTGAACTGCGCCAACTGGGCGACGAACGCACCGTTGTCTTGCGGCTCCAGCGGGTTCTGGTTTTTCAGTTGCGTTACCAGCAACTGCAGGAACGCGTCCTTGCCCAGGGCTTTTTTGCCGGTGGCGCTGTTCGTCGCCGACGCCAGGCCGTCGGCACTGGCGCTGGTCTTGATCGAGGAGTTGGCCAGGATGTCCTTGAGGCTCAAACTACTGGTGGTATCAGTAACACTCATCTGAGTCGCCCCTTATCACTGACCGAGGGTCAGGACCTTCTGCATCATGGTTTTGGCGGTGTTCATCATTTCGGCGTTGGTCTGGAACGAACGGCTCGCGGAAATCATGTCAGCCATTTCTTCCACCACGTTGACGTTCGGGTAGTAGACGTAGCCCTTGGCGTCGGCCGCCGGATGGTTCGGCTCGTAGCGCGCCTCAAGGTTGCTCTGGTCTTCGACCACGCCCAGCACTTGCACGCCTTGACCGGCGGCGTCCTGGTTCTGGAACAGCGAATCGCTGCCGCCGCTCTGCCCGCCCTGGAACATGGTGGCGAATACCGGGTGCCGTGCACGGTAGGTCTGGTCGATGCTCGACGAGACGGTCTCGGCGTTGGCGATGTTACTGGCGACGGTGTTCAGGCGAGTAGTCTGGGCACTCATGCCGCTACCGGCAATGTTGAAAACACTGGCTAGAGACATGACTTACTCTCCACGAAGGGCTGATACCAGCCCTTTGAATTTGCTGTTGAGCAGGGTGAAGCTGGCTTGGAAGTTGACCGCGTTTTCCGCGTAGTTCGACTGTTCCAGCTGTGCGTCCACGGTGTTCTGGTCGATCGACGGTTGCATCGGCGTGCGATACATCAACGACTCGTCGCCATTGCCCAGACCTTCGGCTTCGATATGACGGCTGTTGGTCATGTTCAAGGCGAATGATCCGCTCTTGGTCTTCTCGTTCTGTGCGGCGAGCACTTTGGAGAAGTCCAGATCCCGAGCCTTGTAGTTCGGGGTGTCGGCGTTGGCGATGTTGTTGGCCAGGACTTCGGCACGCTGGGCGCGGAAGCCCAGGGCTTGTTCGTGGATACCGAGCGCTTTATCGAAGCTGATGCTCATGTCGGAAACCTTCGGGTGACCTGATTTTTCGTAACAGGGACAAAGCAAGCGTCGTGCCAATTCAAAAAAGCCCATAAACCGGGGCTTTGCGGGCAGTGGCAATGTGGCAATGCCAGAAAAGCGGCAACCGATTTCCGCCGCCTGCCGCTTTTCTGCCGCTTATCACGGTAGAAAGAACACCACCTGACCCTGTGGGAGCGGGCTTGCTCGCGAAAGCGGTGTGCCAGTCAAAGCTGATGTCGACTGACACGACGCCTTCGCGAGCAAGCCCGCTCCCACATTGGATCGTGGTGGTGCCGGGAAAATCATCAGGCAAAAAAAAACGGGAGCCCCTGAGGACTCCCGTTTTTTGATGACGCCAACGAATCACTTCGCCTGGTAAATGATCCCCGGGCTGCACTGGACCATCTGGTAATGATCCGGCAAACCGTTCAGCGCCTCGGAAGCACCGAGGAACAGATAACCGCCCGGCTTCAACGTGCTGTGAATGCGCAACAGGATGTCCTTCTTCACCTCGGCGGAGAAGTAGATCAGCACGTTGCGGCAGAACACGATGTCAAACTTGCCCAGCGCCGCGTAGCTGTCCAGCAGGTTGAACGAGCGAAACTCCACCCGGCTCTTGATCGGTGCCTTGATGGCCCAGCGTCCCGGCCCTTTTGGGTCGAAGTATCGTTGAAGGCGCTCGGGCGACAGGCCACGGCCGATGGCCAGGCTGTCGTATTCGCCGGTCTTGCAGTTGGTCAGCATGGTGCCGGACAGATCGGTGGCAACGATCTGCACGCCCATCTTCAACTGGCCCATGTTCACGCGCTCGAACTCATCGATCGACATCGACAGCGAATACGGTTCCTGACCCGACGAACAGGCCGCCGACCAGATCCGCAGACGCTGGCCAGGGGCGGCCTTGATCGCTGCGGGCAGCACCTTGTTCTTCAAGACTTCAAACGGATAGGTGTCACGAAACCACAGGGTTTCGTTAGTGGTCATGGCATCCACCACCATCTCGCGCAAACCGCTGCGCGGCTGGGTCTGGATGCGCTGGACCAGCTCACCCAGGGACTTGATGCCTTGCTGTTCCATCAGTTTGTTGAGACGGCTCGAGACCAGGTATTGCTTGTTTTCACCGAGCAAAATGCCACAGGCTTTTTCCAGGAAGACCCGGAACTGTTCGAAATCCAAATTACCCGTAGACAAAGATACCGCCTCTTAAATCGTATTAACCGTTAGGGGCAAAAGGCCCCTAGCTGATGTCTGCTGCTTTGATCCGGTTGACTACCCGGGATGCCAGGTCATCAGGACGGAATTTGGCAAGGAAGTCATCGGCACCGACCTTCTTGACCATCGCCTGATTGAATACACCCGACAACGAAGTATGCAGGATGATGTGAAGTTTTTGCATGCGAGGGTCGTTGCGGATCTCGGCCGTGAGGGTGTACCCGTCCATCTCCGGCATCTCGATGTCGGAAATCATCATCAGGAACTCTTCTTCCGGCTTCTTGCCCTCGTCGACCAGCTTGCGCAGGTAATCCAGCGCTTGCCGACCGTCGTTCAACGCCACCACTTCGACACCGACCGTCTGCAGGCAACGGGTCACCTGCTTGCGCGCCACCGACGAGTCATCGACCGTCAGTACTCGCAAAGAGAGCGCCTTGTGCTGGGTTTCTACATCCACCACGCCGACGGAAATCGCTTCCGGTGTCGGCGCCACTTCTGCCAGCACTTTCTCGACGTCGATGATTTCGACTAACTGATTGTCGACCCGAGTCACAGCCGTCAGGTAATGATCGCGTCCCGTGCCCTTGGGTGGCGGATGAATCTCCTCCCAATTCATGTTGACGATGCGTTCCACCGACCGCACCAGGAAACCCTGGGTCTTGGTGTTGTACTCCGTGATGATCACGAAGGGATTGCTTTGATCTTTCAGCGCACCGGAGCCGGTCGCCATGGCCAGATCAAGAATCGGAATGGTCGCCCCCCGAATATTTGCCACACCGCACACGACAGGACTGGATTTTGGCATCAGCGTCAGTTTGGGGCATTGCAGCACCTCCCGAACCTTGAACACGTTGATCCCATACAGCTGCTGGCCGTCGAGACGGAACAACAACAGCTCAAGGCGATTCTGCCCTACCAGTTGCGTGCGCTGGTTTACCGCATCCATTACACCAGCCATGCACAGACTCCTACACCAACGCTTAAGTGTGTTGCGACGCGCATTCATCACTAAACGGCACGGCGCTTGCTTTTTAACTCTTATGAACACAGAACCGACATTTTTCCGACGCCTGACATCAAACGCCCGCAAATTGCTTTGCGCGGTGTCGGCCGTCTGCCTGTTCAACGCTGGCTGCCCTGCCCTTGCTGACGCGGTTACCTTGCCTGACATGCTTATCGGCGTCACCCAGGGCTTTCTTGAATTCACCGTAGAAGACTATCTGGCCACCAGTCAAACGGAAGGCCGCTACGAAATCGAGGTCAAGCAGCTCGATCCGCGGCTGCGCATGCCCATGTGCGACAAGGAATTGACAGCGTCCCTGGAGAGCCCCGCCACGCCCCTGGGCCGGGTTACGGTCAAGGTTCGCTGCGAGGGCGCTTCGCCCTGGACGGTCTTCGTACCCGCTCAAGTGCGCCTGTTTCGCGACATTGTCACCACCACCCGCCCGCTGCGACGCGCCGGTATCGTCGAGCCCCAGGATGTGACCCTGCGCGAGCGTGACATCAGCCTGATCAGCCAGGGTTACCTGACTTCCGTCGACCAGGCGATCGGGCAGAAACTTACCCGACCAATGGTCGCCGATCAGGTCATGACCCAGGTGCACATGGAACAGGCAGAAGTCATCAGCAAGGGCGACCAGGTGGTGATTACCGCCCGCAGTGGAACGCTGAGCGTACGCATGCCGGGTGAAGCGCTATCCAACGGCGGCTTGCGCGAACAGATCCGGGTGAAAAACCTCAACTCCCAGCGGGTCATCAAGGCGCAAGTCATCGCGCCCGGCCAAGTGGAAGTAGCGATGTAGAGAACTCTCTGTTTGTGAAGATGTGGCGCGCCACTCGACTGTTCCCTAGACTGTGCCCTATGCAGGGCAAGCGTTGACGCGCGCAAGCTCATTGATAATTGGGCCTAAAGTTTTTCCGGGTATGGCCGAAAACATGGCAAGCGTCCAAATACCCAGAGGTTTTTTGTCATGGTCATCGATTTCAGCCGTTTAAACAGTTCCTCGTCACTTACCGGCAGTACACGTACCAGCACTGCGAAGGAAACCGCCGAAGCCGGCAAGCCCGCACCGCTGAATACCCCGGCCGAACAGGCCAGTACCGTCAAAAGCGGGGAATCGGTACATCTCAGCAATGAGGCTCAACAGTTGCAGAAGGTCACTGACAAGCTGCGCGATCAGCCTGCCGTCGACAACGCCCGCGTGGCCGAGTTGAAAGCAGCGATTGCCGATGGCAGCTACAAAGTCGACAGCAACCGTGTAGCCAGCAAACTGCTCAACTTCGAAGCCCAGCGCTAGGCCAAGGCCTGCGCCAGGCTTTTGGACGCTTAAAACCCAAGGCCAGCCATGCACGACACTAATTTACTGCAACTGATCACCGACGATTTTGCTCCGGCACAGCACTTGCTGGAGTTACTGCAAACCGAGTCCCTCGCCTTGCACGGTCGTGACATGCCACTGCTCGAAGAGATTCTGGCGCAGAAACAGGCATTGATCATTTTGCTCGATCAGCATGGCCGCAAGCGCAGTGAAATCCTCGCCTGCCTCAACCTGCCGACCAATCACAATGGCCTGGAGCAACTTGCCAGCCATTCGAGCATTGGTGATCAGCTATTGGAGCAGAGCGACGTATTGACCGATCTTCTGGCTCAGTGCCAGGCGATCAACGTCAAGAATGGCCAGTCGATTCTGGTGCAACAGGCCGCGACGGCCAATCAGTTGAAAATCCTCAACGGCGGCGAGCCGCCAGCGCTCTACGATGCGCGCGGATCAACCTCCATGCTTGCGAAGCCACGCCCGCTCAGTCAGGCTTGAGCCTGCTGAAAAGCGCGCACTATCAAGACGCGCAACATGCTGGCAATATGCTGGCCAGCCGTAGTCATATTTTGCCTGGAGATGGATGAACCGTGTTCAATGCCTTAAGCGCGGAAGATGCTCCGCAGCCACCCAAGGTGCTCACCACGCCGTTGGAGATCTCCGGCACCCTGCGCCAGCTGCAAGACAGCCATGACCCGCTGATCATCACGTTCCATGAGCGCAGCCAGCGCTTCCAGAGTTATCTGGTGGACATTGACCGTGACAGCAACATGATGGCCCTGGACGAAATGATTCCCCGCGATGGTGAACGCTTCCTGCTCGCCGGCGAACCGTTCAAGGTCGAAGGCTTTCACGACGGCGTGCGTATTGCCTGGGAAAGCAACGGCCCGTTGACCATCGACGAATCCGCTGGCGGTCGCTGCTACCGTGGCGCCCTGCCCGCCCAGGTGGTTTACCACCAGCGTCGCAATGCATTCCGCGCAGCATTGAAGCTGGCACAACTGGTCAACGTCGATCTGGGCGGTGAAAAGCTCAAGTCGCCGATCAGCGGCAAGCTCTTGGACATCTCCGCCACCGGCTGCAAGTTGCGCTTCGAAGGCGACATCACCGCCAGCCTGCAACTGGGCCAGGTGTATGACCGCTTCATCGCCGCCCTGCCCTTTGGCAACATGACGGCACCGGTCGAGCTGCGTTACCTGCACTTCGAAGAAAGGATCTCCACCACCTTCGCCGGCGTACGCTTTCACAACATGAGCGGGCTGGTGCAGCGGCAGGTCGAGCGGTTCGTCTATCAGCTTCAGCGCGAAGCGCGGCGCTTCGACAAAGACGACATGTAATAAGACGCTTCAATAGAAAACGGGCAGTCCCTTGCGGTGACTGCCCGTTTTTTTATGCGTTGTTTTTATGCGTTATGGCCTGGCCTCGGTAAAACTTTGCTCGCGAGGTGCATCAGGGTCTTCGGGTGTCGGATCGGTTTCGGGCCCTGATTCAGGTTCAGGTTCCGGGTCCGGCTCAGGGTTGATCGGGTTCTGCATCTGCTCCTGGACAACTTGCTCATCGACCCGCGGGTCAAGGCAAGCCACCAGTGGCGAACTCGACATACTGTCCGGCATGGCGACGTGATGCAGCGGTGCATCGTCCACCACATGCAGGTTGGTCACCGCTTTCGGGCGAATCCGCCACACCAGTACCAACGCGAAGAAACTGAAGAAGGCATAGAGCATGTGGCTGCCGAACAGCTTCATCAGCACCCCGGCCACCAGCGGCCCGATACTGGCGCCGACACCGTAGGTCACCAACAGCATCGCCGTCAGGGACACCCGGCGATCGCCCTCGACGTGGTCGTTGGAGAATGCCACCGCCAACGGATACAGGCAGAACATCACCAGCGAACAGCAGAACCCGGTGATAAACAAAATCTCCAGCGGTACCTGTTGCATGATTGCCAGCGGCAACGCGGTAAGCGCCAGGACCAGCGCAAAACAGCGGATCAACAACGCCCGGTCATAACGGTCGGACAGCCAGCCCAACGGCCATTGCACCAGCAACCCGGCAAAAATGCAGCTACCCATGAACAGACCGACCTGCTCCGTGGACAATCCCTGCTGTGAGGCATACAGCGGAGCCAGACCGTAGAACGAACCGATGATCAGGCCTGCCCCCAGCACCGTGCTCAACGACTGCGGCACGCGCTTGATGAAGAACCGCGGCTCCATCGGTGCCGGGTGCAACGGCGCCGGGTGAATCCGCCGAGTCAGGGCCACCGGCACCAGGCACAGCGCGAAGCACAAGGCGACCAGCATCAGCAGCTCAAGACCCAGGCCCGGGTGCATGACCAGAATCAATTGACCCAGCACCAGCCCCAGATACGAGGCGATCATGTAGCCGCTGAATACCGTCCCCCGCTGCGTGGCTTCAGCCTGCTCATTGAGCCAGCTTTCGATGACCATGTATTGGCACATCATGCCGAGGCCGACGATGACCCGCAGGAAGATCCAGGCCGGCAACCAGTCCACCAGGCCATGGCCCAGCACCGCCGCACCGACAATCCCGGCGCAGGCCGAATAGGCGCGAATATGCCCGACCCGGGCGATCAACCGGTGACCGATCTTGCCACCCAGCACCAGGCCGCAATAGTTGGCTGCCATCAACGCACCGACCCACAGGCTGTCGACGTGGTCGGCCGCCAGGCGCAAGGCCAGGTAAGTACTCAACAGGCCAGAGCCGATCAACATCATCAGCGAGGCAAAATAAAGCGCTCGAAAGGGTTTCCAGATTTGGCGCATCGGCGTTCCGAGCGGCTCCTTGCAGTGAGTTTCAGGCTACCGACAAACGATAGCCTGATGTCGACGGATCGTCAGGCCTGGGCCGCTAAAACACGCCGTTCCCAGGGAGTAATTTCATCAAAGAAGCTGGTCAACTCCATGGTCTTCGAGGCGATGTAGCCTTCGATGAACTCCTTGCCAAACAGTTCCTTCGCCAATTGACTACGTTTCAGACGCTCAAGAGCCGCATGCAAGGTACACGGCAACGAAAGATTGTCCGGTACTTCAAATTCGCCCTGGATCGGCTCGCTCGGCTCCAGTTTGTGCTCAATGCCATACAACCCTGCAGCAAGGCTGGCGGCGATCGCCAGGTAAGGATTTGCATCAGCCCCCGGCAAGCGGTTCTCGACCCGACGAGCGGCGGGAGAACTGGCCGGAATACGCAAACCGGCCGCACGGTTGTCGTGGGACCAGCAGGCATTATTCGGCGACGCATACGGATGGCACAAGCGCTGATACGAGTTCACGTTCGGTGCGAACAACGCGGTGAAATCCGCCATGCCAGCCTGCTGACCCGCGATGAAATGACGGAAGGTCGCCGTCGGCTCACCCGCCTTGTCGCTGAACACGTTACGCCCGCTGCCGATCTCGATGATGCTCTGGTGAATATGCATCGAGCTGCCGGGCGTGTGCGCCAGCGGCTTGGCCATGCAAACCACGGTCAGGCCATGCTTGAGCGCGACTTCTTTAAGCAGATGTTTGAACAGGAGTGTCTGGTCGGCCAGCAGCAGCGGGTCGCCGTGCAGCAGGTTGATCTCGAACTGGCTGATGCCCATCTCGTGCATGAAGGTATCGCGCGGCAAGCCCAGGGCCGCCATGCAGGCGTAGACTTCAGTGAAGAACGGCCGCAAACCATTATTGGAACTGATACTGAACGCCGAATGACCGTCCTCGCGACGACCGTCCAGGCCCAGCGGCGGCTGGAACGGTTGAGTCGGGTCGGTATTGGGCGCGAAGACAAAAAATTCCAGCTCGGTCGCCACCACCGGTGCCAGGCCGAGAGCCGCGTAACGCGCGATCACGGCTTTGAGTTGGCCGCGGGTCGACAGAGACGAGCTTTCGCCGGTCAGCTCGTCAGCATCGCAAATAGCCAAGGCTCGCGGTTGCTGGCTCCATGGCAAGCGATGGATCTGTGCAGGGTCGGGCACCAGCGCCAGGTCGCCATCATCGCTGCCGTAAAAGCGCGCTGGCGGATATCCGCCCATGATGCATTGCAGCAGCACCCCGCGCGCCATCTGCAAACGCCGCCCCTCGAGAAAGCCTTCGGCGGTCATGACCTTGCCACGGGGTACGCCATTCAAATCCGGGGTGACACATTCAATCTCATCAATGCCCGTCAATCGCTGTGCGAGTGAGCGATGGCCATCGGTTGTCATGACGCAATCCTTTGGTGTTGTGCGAGCCGCGAACGGCGACCCGTACAAAATAGGCTCCGCCTGTTCGGAATATCAAGCAGCGGCCAACAAAAAGACCCGTCAGGGCAGGTAAAGGCTGAACACGCCGCCGCCCAGCGGGCCACCATTGCTGATTTCGGTGCGTCCACCCACGCCGTTGCGCTGATGAAGTGCGGCAATCCGCCCGGCAAAGTACAGGCCCAGGCCAGTGCTTCCGCTGCTGTGGTTGATGCCCTGCACGTAATCGGCCTGACGCTCGATCATCTCGGGTGGATAACCCTCTCCATCGTCGTTGACGGTCAGCACCAGTTGCCCGGCTTCATCGCTGACGCTGATCAACACCGCGTGGCGGGCGTAACGAATCGCGTTGTTGATGCTGTTGCTCAGCACCGAAGCAATCAGCTCCCGGTCGAAGAAACCCAGAGGGCTCAGCGGGTCCACTTCATAGGTCGCGATGATGCCGCGACTGGCGAACACGTCCTGGTGGCAGGCCAATTGCGCTTCGATGAAGTCATCCAGTTCATGGTAGGCCGGTTGCAACGGCATCTGGTTGACGCCGAGTTTGTACAGCCCCAGCAACTGCACCAGCATGCCATTAAGGTGTGCGAATTCGAATTCGATCACGCCCTGCTCCGGCGTGTGCTGCTGCGGATCCGGCAGGCGCGCCAACCATTGGCTGTGGGCCTGCATCACCATCGCCAGGGAATTCTTCATGTCGTGCACGGTGGAGGCAATCACCGTGGAAAAATCGAGTGCCTGTTCGCTGTTGTTCATTCGCCAAACGCCTTGCTTCGCAACTTCTGATAACGGGGAAAACGCGCATCGGTGTCGGGCATCAGGCCGACCATTTTCAGGCACATCCGACATTCCTCCAGCTCCGCCGAAGGGACACTGGTGTCGGTGCCGTGCAGCAGCGACTGCGCCATGTTCAGCGCGATGCTGATGTTCTTCGGTTGCAGCGCCAGGGCTTTGCGGAACACCTGCCGCGCCTCCACCAGGTTGCCGGTCTTGTACACCCGCACGCCCTGACGGTTGAGGTCGGCTGCGGCGTTGCCGGAGTTGAGGATGGTCGGATCGTCGGTCAACTTGGCGATGCCCTTCATCACCGTCGGGTCGTCGCCGTAGATTTCCGCGCAGTTTTTCAGCATCGAGGCACCCGCGCTGGCCTGCCCGAGCATCTGCAGTTGCTTGGCCACCAGCAGCGCGGCTTCGGCGCTCATGAACTGTTCCATGCCATCGAGGCGCATCATCGCCTGCTCGGTAAGCTTTTCGGCGGTTTCGGCATCGTTGAGCAGCAGACTGGTGGCTTTCATCAATCGCGCACGAATCTGCAGACCTGGGTCGGAGGGGTTTTCCTTGGCCACCGCACTCAGCGTCGTGTTGATTTCCAGTCGAGTCCGGGTATCCAGACCTTTTTCGCTGCCTTTACTGATCAAGGCATGGGCCAGGCCGAGGTTGCTCTCCGCATCCTTGAAACGTGACTGCGCGCCCTGCGCCACGGCCTGACGATAGGCTTTGGAGGCGGTGTCGAAATCTTCGTTGGCCATCGCCAACTTACCCAGCAGCGCTTGCCGGCGCACCGCCAGCGGCGACAAGCGGATCGCCTCTTCCAGCACACGCTGGGCCGCCTTGGTGTCGCCTTCGGCGACCAGCACATCGGCCATGCCGTCGTAGAGCGCCGGCATCATAGGGAACACTTTCAGGGCTTTTTCGTAGACGCCTTTGGCCTGAGCGACCTGGCCACGCTTGAACAGCAGCTTACCCAACCCGGCAAACGCCCACGGCAACGGTCGATCGGCAATGATGCTGTCGTAGAGACGTTCCAGCGCCTCGTTCTGATTAAGGTCGCGCAACGCATCGGCGCGGTAGCGCAGGCACAACGGCGAGTAGCGGATGTCTTGCTTGCACAGGGCGATGCAGGCATTGAGCACTTCAACCGGTTTGCCCCGGTCAAGGGCCTGCAGAATCGGCTTGAGCAAGGTCTTGCGTTGCTCCAGCCGCTCCAGGCGTTGAGCCAGGCCGGAACGGTTGAACGGTTTGGTCAGGTACGCATCGGGTTCGTGTTCCAACGCACTGAGCACCATCGCCTGACTGGTCTCGGCGGTGACCATGACGAACACGGCCTCATGGCTGATCAGCTTCTCGATCATCAGGTCCTCAAGCACCTGCTGGCCGTTCTTCTTGCCATCGCCCAGGTGAAAGTCCTGCAGGATGAAATCGTAAGCCTTCTGCGAACACATACGCAGCGCCTGTTCACCGGTGTCGGCGGTGTCGACATCCTTGACGCCCAGCTCGCGCAGCATGGACCTGACGGAACTGCGAAAATCCGAGAAATCATCGACGATCAAAAAACGCTTTTGGTGATACGACAGCATCGAAGATTTCCAGGCAATTTAAGAAGAAGACCATGACTGTTCGGGTTATCGGCCAGAACAGGCATTCACTTGAAGCAACGGGAGTGCAATCGCTCATTTTGCGGTCAAAGAATTCATGGAGGCCTCCCATGGAGAGCTAAATATTTGAAGGTGTTATTGAAAAACGGGATTATCCTGACCTATTGAATTGCGCTTCCTGTCGCTTGAAATCAACACGCTTTACGTCGTAGCTAAAGGCCTAAGTCATGACCACCAAACCCAAGCGCTCGGATACCCCTACCGAGCGAAAGGCCCTGATCCCCAGCACCCTGGACTTTCCGGTGGTGGGCATCGGTGCGTCAGCGGGCGGGCTGCAAGCGATCAAATTGTTCTTTGAAAACATGCCTCAAGACAATGGCATGGCGTTCGTGATCATTCTCCATCTGTCGCCCGATCACCAGAGCATCGCTGACAAGATCATCCAGGAGTCGACCAAGATGCCGGTTCTGCAGGTGACCGAAACGGTGGCCATCGAGAAAAACCGGGTGTACGTCATTTCACCGGCGCAACGGCTGGCAATGAACGATGGCTTTCTGGAAGTCAGCGCCACAGACCCGCGCGAAGGTCGCCACGCATCCATTGATCTGTTTTTCCGCGACCTGGCCGATGTACACCGCGAGCGCGCCTTCTGTCTGGTGTTGTCGGGCACCGGCTCGGACGGCGCGGTTGGTTTGTCACGGATCAAGGAACAAGGTGGCATCACACTGGTCCAGGCACCGGAAGACGCCGAATTCGATGGCATGCCTTGCGCCGCCATCGAAACCCGCATGGTTGACCTGGTGCTACCCGTGGTGGAAATGCCGCAAAAACTGCTGGAACTATGGCGCAACTCCAGGGAAATCACTTTACCCATCGCTAATGATCCAGAACTGCAAAACGTTGCTACGGTGTCCGAGCGTGACGCGGCTCTTGCCGAACAGGTGCTGCGCGACATCCTGATTCAGTTGCGCACTGGAACCGGCCATGACTTCAAACACTACAAGCGCGCCACCGTGTTGCGCCGGATCGAACGCCGCATGCAGGTCACCGGCCAGTCGGATCTGAGTGCCTATTACCAGTATCTGCAGAACAATCCCGAAGAAACCAAGGCACTCCTGGGCGACATGCTGATCGGGGTGACCAACTTCTTCCGTGACAGAGAGGCTTTCGAAGCCCTGGAGCGGGATGTCGTGCCGCAACTGGTCAGCGCCGCCGTGTCCGCGCACCCCGAGAAAGAAGAAATCCGGGTCTGGTCCGCGGGCTGCTCTACGGGCGAAGAAGCCTACAGCCTGGCCATGCTGCTCAACGATCAATTGCAACTGGATGCCAGCGCGGCGTCGATGCAGCTGTTCGCCACCGACATCGACGAACGCGCCATCAGCGTCGGCCGGGCCGGCCTGTATCCACAGGCGATCGTCACCGATGTGCCACCCTCGCGGCTGCGTCACTACTTCATCAAGGAAGACGATCATTATCGGATCCGCAAGGAAATCCGCGAAAAGGTCTTGTTCGCCAAGCACAGCCTGTTGTCCGACCCGCCCTTCTCGCAGATCGACCTGATCGTTTGCCGCAACCTGCTGATCTATCTGGATCGCGAAGTGCAACGCGAAATCCTCCAGATGTTCCACTTTGCCCTGCGTCCCGGCGGTTTCCTGTTCCTCGGTTCTTCCGAGAGCGCAGACGCGTGCCACGAATTGTTCGCGCCGGTGGATAAACGCAACCGGATTTTCCGCGCCAAGACCGGCACGGCCAACAGTCGACGCACACCGACCATGCCGCGTGGAGGCTATGTGCGGACCAACACTTCCCAACAGGTCCCGCAAAGCAGCGCGCCGCGTAAATTGTCATTTGCCGATATCCATCAACGCGCCCTCGAACACTCCGCACCACCGAGCGTGATCGTCGATGCCAACGCCGACATCCTGCATATGAGCGAGAGTGCCGGGCGTTTCCTGCGTCATGTTGGCGGCGAATTGTCGCGGAACTTGCTGACACTGATTCTTCCGGAACTGCGCCTGGAAATCCGCACTACGCTGTTCCAGGTCCAGCAGAGTGGTCTGCCGGTCAAGTCCCGCGAAGTGCCGATCAAGCGTGACAAGCGCAGTTACCTGATTGATCTGGTCGCACATCCCTACAAGGATGAAGATTCGGACGGCGAATACGTCCTGGTGATTTTCGAGGAAGTCGAGGTCGACCCTGCCGAACGGGCGGCCACCACCGTGCTACAGACCGAAAGCCAGGTGCTGTCCAACCTTGAGCGCGAACTGCAACGCACCAAATTGCACCTGCAGGACACCATCGAACAATCGGAAGTCTCCAGCGAAGAGCTCAAGGCTTCCAACGAAGAAATGCAGGCGATCAACGAAGAACTGCGTTCGGCCACCGAGGAGCTGGAAACCAGCAAGGAAGAGCTGCAGTCGATCAACGAAGAGCTGTTGACGGTCAACTACGAGCTGAAAACCAAAGTCGAAGAAACCGACAAGATCAACGACTACCTGACCAACCTGATTGCCTCCACCGACATCGCCACGGTGTTTGTCGATCGCAGCATGCGCATCAAGTGGTTCACTCCGCGTGCCACTGACATCTTCAGCATGTTACCGGTGGATACCGGGCGCTCCTTGCTCGACATTACCCATCGCCTGCATTACGAGGACATCGTCGCAGACGCGGCCCAGGTGTTCGAATCGCTGAACATGATCGAACGCGAAGTCAGCAGCACCGACAACCGCTGGTACATCGCCCGCCTGCTGCCCTATCGTTCCAGCGAAGACCACATCGACGGCACCGTGCTGACGTTCATCGACATCACCAAACGTCGTGCGGCTGAAGAAGAGCTGCGACTGGGCGAAGAACGCATGCGTCTGGTCGCCGAAAGCACGCGCGACTACGCCATCATCACCCTCGATGAGCAGGGCGTGATCACCACCTGGAACAAAGGCGCCGAATTGATCTTCGGCTACAGCAAGGCCGAGGCCGAGGGCGCCTATTACGACTTCATTTTCTCGCCTGAAGATCGCGCGTCCGGCGTGCCTGAAAACGAACTGCTGGCGGTGCGCACCCATGGCCGCAGCGAAGATGAGCGCTGGCACGTGCGCAAGGACGGCAACCGCTTCTTTTGCAGCGGCGAGGTGACCTTGCTCAGCGGCGACAATCTCAAAGGCTACGTCAAAATCGCCCGCGACCTGACCGGCCATAAACGCCAGCATGAAGAACAGAGCCAACAACTGGCCGAAACGCGCAACACCAATTACCTCAAGGATGAATTCTTCGCGGTCATGTCCCACGAACTCAAACATCCGTTGAACCTGATTCAGCTCAATGCAGAACTGCTGCGTCGCTTGCCGGTGACCAAGTCGGTGGAGCCGGCCGCCAAGGCCGTCAACACCATCTGCGACGCCGTCAACAGCCAGGCAAGGATCATCGATGATCTGCTGGATGTCGCCCGGGTCCGTACCGGCAAACTGAAACTGAAACCCATCGCCGTGGATCTGGCCAGTGTGTTGCGCGATATTCACGCCGTCGTGCTCAGCGACCGACACGACGCCACCGTCGAGCTGCACGTGCCTTCAGACGCATTGATGGTCCATGCCGACCCGACGCGCCTGGAGCAAATTATCTGGAACCTGGTGAATAACGCGCTGAAATTCACGCCCTCCAACGGCCACGTGCAATTGATCGCCAGCCAGGTTGGAAACATGGCGCGGCTGGACGTCAAAGACGACGGTGCAGGCATCGCCCCCGAGAACCTCGATCACGTGTTCGACCTGTTCGGCCAGGCTGAAAAGCAGCATGTCAGCCACAACCGTGAAGGACTGGGAATCGGCTTGTCACTGGTCCGCCAGTTGACCGAGGCCCAACGGGGAACGGTTGAGGTGACCTCTGCCGGGGTGGGAACAGGTTGTACCTTCACGGTTTACCTGCCCTTGGCCCACACCCTAGATGAGCCGCAAACCCCGACTCAGGTTGAAGAATCCTCTGGCAGGCTGAGCGGTTTGACGATCCTGCTGGTCGACGACTCCGCCGATGTACTGGAAACCTTGAAAATGCTGCTGGAAATGGAAGACGCGCAAGTGATTGCGTTCGACCGTCCGGTGGCGGCTTTGGATGCCGCAAAAAGCACGCGCTTCGACTTGATCATTTCTGACTTGGGCATGCCGGTCATGAATGGCCACGAGCTGATGAGCGCATTGCGTCAGTTGCCGCTGGTCAAGGATGTGCCGGCCATTGCACTGACGGGCTACGGCGCCCACAGCGACATTCAAAAATCACGGCAATCGGGCTTTGACCAGCACATTGGAAAACCGGTGTCCTATGATGATCTGATCGAAACCATTGAAAATCTGCGACGCTCCCAGACCTGAGGAAGGGTCAGCGCAGATAGGCCCGTTGTACGCAGGCTCGTCGATCGATGGCCTGCCTAAGCCGCTCCTTGTTATCAGCCCAGACCCTGGGATCGACTCTGGTTGAGCGCATCAGCTCCAGCATGGCTGCCTTGGCAGCCAGGTACTCCGACCAGGCATCTTCGGACCTGAGTTTCAAAGACTGGCGCTCGGTCATTTCCATCCGCCGCAGGGCCAGTTCCGGCTCATCGGTAATCACTGGACTCAAAGTCACCTGCACCCGATGCGGCGCGACGAACTCCTGGGTATCCGCAACAATCTCCCTCGCCCGCTGAGCGCCCCACTTCAACGCCGCGCAGTAATGCTCACCGGCGTGCCGGTCATGAGACTCCTCGCAAACCGCCCAGCCATCGGTGCCGTAGACACCTATAAATACCTGGGTAACCCCCTCATGACTGGCCCGTGCCTGCACCTCGATGTGCAGCCCATTGCTGAGTACCTCTTCATGCGTATGAAGGGGTAACTGCGTGTTGGTCCATAACCAGAATTTTGCGCCTCTTCGCCGCATCGACGTTGCCCCATGAGTTATGTCTGGAGTAAGGCACAGCAATGCCAGACTTTCCATGTAGATCGTCGGGTGATGACACGTAGAAAAGAGCAATCAACAGCTGGCGCAAACCCAGCGGGGACTCCGTAGCAGATGTTTTTTCTTCGGACAAAACAAAACCCCTACCTGCATACGCAGATAGGGGTTTCGGAATTTAATCTTGACGATGACCTACTCTCACATGGGGAAACCCCACACTACCATCGGCGATGCATCGTTTCACTGCTGAGTTCGGGATGGGATCAGGTGGTTCCAATGCTCTATGGTCGTCAAGAAAT
>NZ_JAHBDP010000108.1:0-34779 GCF_019956495.1 Pseudomonas sp. BF-B-26
ACCACTCAGGCGCTGGTGATGCTGGCTCGCAAGCTTGCTCGGGTGGTATTCGCCTTGCTGAAAGGGCAAAGCGAATATCAGCCAAAAGCCAGTTGAGGGCTTTCCCTCAACCATAGAATCTCCCACAGGGGGTTGTGTCGATCACAAATCCAATATGGGAGCGACGGTGCGGCGATCCGACCTGCTCGCGAAGGCATTTTGGCGGGCGACGCACCTACCCCGCCATGCTCACAAAATCCGATAGAGCAACCGCTCGATCCGCACCCGACTCACGCGCTTGAGAAACTTGGCCACCCCCGCCGGGTATTCCAGCAGCGTTTCCAGTTCCTGGTAACGCTCGATGCGCCGGGTATTCTCGAAAATCTCCGCCAGTTCTTTACGGCGCGGCTCCAACAACTCGCCTTTCGGATCATCGATCAGCAAGGCGTTTTCCAGATCGAGACGGAACGCCCGCGGATTGAGATTGTTGCCGGTCAGCAAGGTGTAGCGCTGATCGACCCACATGCCCTTGAGGTGATAGGTGTTATCGCCGTCACGCCAAAGATGCAGGTTCAACTGGCCGTTGTCGATGCTGCGATGATGACGCTTGGCGAAGCGCCGCAGGCTGATCTCGTAAAGATACGGCAGCGCCGAAATCACCTTGAACGGCTCGCTCGGCGGGATGTAGAAATCGTTGGCCGTCTTGTCGCCGACGATGATGTCGATCTTCACGCCCCGCGCCAGTGCCCGATTGACTTCCCGGGTCACGGGCAGCGGCAGGTTGAAGTAGGGCGTGCAGATGGTCAGGTGATCCTGAGCGCTGGCGATCAATTCGCAAATCACTCGGCTCAACGGGTTGTTCTTGCCGACACCGAGCAATGGGCTGACCGACAAACCGCTCCTTTGCGTGGTGCCTGTCGTGGTGTCGTACGCCGCGTGCTTGAGGCGGCTGCGCAAGTCGCCGATGTCATTGCGCAGGCTGCGGGTGGTCGGCAGGTTCGGCAAATCGAGACGATGCACCGCTTTAGAGGCGATCAGACCGTGCTGGATCAGGTGCTGCATCGAATCGGCCAGGGCGCTGTTATTTAGCAGGTGATAACGGTCGTAGCGGTACTTGTCGAATTTGTGCAGGTAAACGTTGTTCAGGCTCGCGCCGCTGTAGATCACGCAATCGTCGATCACGAAGCCTTTCAAATGCAGCACGCCGAACAGTTCTCGGGTCTGCACGGGAACGCCATACACCGGCACTTCACTGGCTTGAGTACGGGTGGTTTCCTGATACCAGGCCGAGTTGCCCGGCTGCTTGCCGGCGCCGATCAAGCCGCGCTGGGCGCGCAACCAGTCAACCACCACCACCACGTCCAGTTCCGGACGCGCCAGTTTGGCCGCGTGCAAGGCATCGAGAATTTCCTGGCCGGCTTCATCCTGTTGCAGATAGAGCGCAACGATATAGATGCGCCGGGTGGCGCTGGCGATTTTTTCCAGCAGGCACCGGCGAAACTCGGCAGCGCCAGAAAGGATGGTGACGGCATCGGCGGTCAGCGGAAAACTGCGCAGTTTGGGCAGCAGAGAGCGTTTGAAAAGCGACGGCATAGGGCTCGCAAAAAGGTCGAATCCGGAGAACCCGAGAGCTTACACCATGGATTGCCTTGGGTCTTGTGAGTGTCTGTAAAGGCCCCTTCGCGAGCAGGCTCGCTCCCACATTGAAATGCATTCCCCTGTGGGAGCGAGCCTGCTCGCGAAAGCGATTTTTCAGTCAACAAAAAATATCTACTTGACCAAGGAGAACGATCGTTCTACTGTTCGCCACATGAACGAAATAACCAGCAACGACACACGCGACATCATTCTGGATGTCACCGAAAAGTTGATCTACAAAAGTGGCATCGCTGCCACAGGGATGGATCTTCTGGTGAAAACCGCCGGCGTCTCCAGAAAGAGTATTTACCGCTACTTCGCCAACAAGGAGGAGCTTACCGTCGCGGCCCTGCAACGCCGTGATGTGCGCTGGATGCACTGGTACAGAAGCGAAGTCGACCAGGCTGAAACGCCGGCCGACCGCCTGCTCAACCTGTTTACCGTACTCAAGGCCTGGTTCGCCTCGGAAGGCTTCCGTGGCTGTGCATTCATCAATACCAGCGGCGAAACCGGCGACCCGCAAGACCCGGTTCGCCTGGTCGCCAAAGACCACAAACAGAAGCTGCTCGACTACGTGCGCGAGCTCTGCACCGAACATGGCGCCACAGACCCGGAGACGCTGGCCAAACAGCTGCTGATCCTGATCGACGGTGCCATTACCGTGGCGCTTGTCATGGGTGATCACAGTGCCGCCGATAATGCGCAATGCATGGCGCGAAAGTTATTGGACCTGTAACACTTTAACCAAGCCCGACAACTTGCTAGAACTTTACTTTGATAGGGAGACTATTAATGTCTAATGCCGAAGTTCGTCCGCCATTGCCGCCATTCACCCGTGAATCGGCCATCGAAAAAGTACGCCTGGCCGAAGATGGCTGGAACTCCCGCGACCCGGAACGGGTGTCGCTGGCCTACACCCTGGACACCAAATGGCGCAACCGCGCCGAGTTCGCCTACAACCGCGAAGAAGCCAAAGGTTTCCTGACACGTAAATGGGCCAAGGAACTGGATTACCGCCTGATCAAAGAACTTTGGGCCTTTACCGGCAACCGCATCGCCGTGCGTTATGCCTACGAATGGCACGACGACTCGGGCAACTGGTTCCGCTCGTATGGCAACGAAAACTGGGAGTTCGACGAGAACGGTTTGATGGCCAATCGGTTTGCCTGCATCAACGACATGCCGATCAAGGAAAGCGACCGCAAGTTCCATTGGCCGCTGGGGCGTCGGCCTGATGACCATCCAGGCTTGTCCGACCTGGGCCTGTAAACACTGATCCAATGTGGGAGCGGGCTTGCTCGCGAAGGCGGAGTGTCAGTCGACATCATTGTTGCCTGATACACCGCTTTCGCGAGCAAGCCCGCTCCCACACTCGTTTTGTGGTGTTCAGGCGACCGCGGCCTGCTGCCTGGCCGCTGCTTTTGCTTCCAGTTCACGCACCAACGGCAATACCCGCTTGCCGAAATACTCCACTTCTTCCTGGAAGTGCAGAAACCCTGCCAACACCAGGTCCACGCCCACCGCTTTCAGCGCAACGATCCGCTCGGCAATCTGCTGCGGCGTACCAATCAGGTTGGTCTTGAAGCCGTCGTTGTACTGCACCAGATCCTCGAACGTTGACTTGGCCCAGTTGCCCTCGCCCTCAGGTGACGCCCTGCCCGCCTGCTTCGCCGCATCGCCAAACGCATTCACCGCCTCGGGGTCAGCCTGATCGATGATTTGCGCGAGCACGGCTCGCGCTTCTTCTTCGGTGTCGCGGGCAATGACAAACGCGTTCACGCCGACTTTCACCGAATGATTGTTCGCCGCCGCCTTGGCGCGGATGTCATCGACCTGGGCCTTGATGCCTTCCGGGGTGTTGCCGTTGGTGAAGTACCAGTCCGACACCCGTGCCGCCATGTCCCGAGCTGCGCGGGAACTGCCACCCTGGAAGATTTCCGGTTGACCCAGCGGTTTCGGTTTGAGGCTGTAGTTGTCGAAGCGGTAGAAGTCGCCGCGAAAGGTAAAATTGTCCTGGCTCCAGATGCCCTTCAGCGAGCGGATGAATTCTTCGGAGCGGCGATAACGCTCGTCGTGTTCCAGCCAGTGTTCGCCAATCGCCTGGAATTCACCCTTGAACCAGCCACTGACAATGTTCACCGCCACCCGGCCGTTAGTCAGCTGGTCGATGGTTGCCAATTGCTTGGCCGCCAGCGCCGGTTGCCAAGGGCCCGGCAGGATCGCGGCGATCACTTTCAGTTGGGTGGTGGCGGCCAGTAGCGCGTGGCTGAAGGCGACGGATTCGTGCTGGTACTCGGCACCGTAACCGGCGGTGAAGCGGATCTGCGTCAGGGCGTATTCAAACCCCGCCTCTTCGGCCAGTTGCGCCAGTTTGCGGTTGTAGTCGATGCCCCAGTGGGTGCGTTGCTCGATCTTGCTGACCACCAGTCCGCCGCTGACGTTCGGTACCCAGTAGGCAAATTTGACAGCTTGCTGACTCATTGGCATGTCCTCGGGACTTTAGGGATGTCCTGGGGTGAGAGCAGCAACCGTGCCAGCGCCAATCTTGAGGTTTGCCAAGTACTGTGGCGAGGGGGTTTACCCCCGTTGGACTGCGCAGCAGTCCCATTTTTTGGGGCCGCTTCGCAGCCCAACGGGGGTAAACCCCCTCGCCACAAAGTGTGGTGTGTCTGAGGCAAATTGCTGATGCACTGTTGGTCCAGCAACAATTCACTGCGTGCTGACATCCAGTTTCTCCAGCAAATACTGGCTCGCGAGCTTCGGCATGGACCCTGCAATTGCCCCTGGCAGACGCAACACTTTCTACTGCCGCCCCAAGGAGCCGTCCCATGACCGAACACCAGGTAATCAATCCGCTGTCCACTGGCACCGACTACGAAGCGCTGGCCGCAAGGTTCCGGCCGATTTTCCAACGCATCGCCGCCGGTGCCGTTGAGCGCGAACAGTCCCGCAGCCTTCCATACGAACCGATTCAGTGGCTCAAGGACGCCGGATTCGGCGCCGTACGGGTGCCGGTTGAATACGGCGGTGGCGGTGCGTCCCTGCCGCAGTTGTTCGAGCTGCTGATCGAATTGGCCGAAGCCGATTCGAACGTTCCCCAGGCACTGCGCGGGCATTTCGCTTTCGCGGAGGATCGCTTGAACTCGCCACCTGGGCCGGCCCGGGATCTGTGGTTCAAGCGCTTCGTCGACGGTGATATCGCCGGCAATGCCTGGACCGAAATCGGCAGCGTGGCAATTGGCGATGTCATCACCAAAGTTTCGCCTCACGGCGATCAGTGGAGGCTCAACGGCGAGAAGTTCTACAGCACCGGCAGCCTGTTTTCCGACTGGATCGACGTGTACGCGCAACGCAGCGACACCGGCGGCGATGTAATTGCGGCGGTCCGAACCCGCCAGCCGGGCATCGTGCAGAGCGACGACTGGGATGGCTTCGGCCAGCGCACCACCGGCAGCGGCACCTCACGGTTTATCGATGCCGAGGTGGAGGCCGAGAACATCATCGACTTTGCCACCCGCTTCAAATACCAGACCGCGTTTTATCAGTTGGTGCTGCTGGCGACCCTGGCCGGGATCGGCCGTGCGGCGTTGGGCGATGTGGCTCATCAGGTGCGTGAACGCAAACGCATCTACAGCCATGGCAATGCGCAGCAAGTCAGCCAGGATTCGCAGGTGCAGCAAGTGGTCGGTGAGATTACGGCATTGGTGTACGCGGCCGAGGCCAGCGCCTTGAGGGCTGCACAACCGGCGCAACGGGCTTATCTGGCGCGATTCTCGGGTGATGAAGCCTTGGAACAAGAAGCGAATGTCGCGGCGGAAATCGAATCGGCCAAGGCGCAGGTGGTGGTGTCGGAGTTGATCCAGCGAGCGACCACAGCGCTGTTCAATGCACTGGGGGCTTCGGATACTCGGGTGGGTAAATCGCTGGACCGGCACTGGCGCAATGCGCGGACGGTGTCGTCGCACAATCCGGTGATCTACAAGGCGCGGATTGTCGGGGACTGGGCGATCAACGGGACCGAGCCGCCTTTTGTGTGGCAGATCGGCAATGGGCCAAAGGCCGAATGATGTAGCGCCTGGGAGGACGCCTTCGTCGGAACGCCGCCCGGAGCAAGCCCGCTCCCACATTGGATTGATGCCGTACACAAAACCAAATGTGGGAGCGGGCTTGCTCGCGAAGGGGCCGGACGGGTCGCCGCAAAGGGTGGATATGCGTAAGATATCGGCCCTTCCCCGCAGCCCTGTCCTGCACCCCGCCGAATAAGCCGATTCCATGCCTTTCGAACTCAGTGTTGACCTCACCACCCTGGCCATTCTGGCCCTCGTCGCTTTCATTGCCGGTTTCATTGACGCCATTGCCGGCGGTGGTGGTCTGTTGACCACTCCGGCGCTGCTGACCGCAGGCCTGCCACCGCATCTGGTGCTGGGCACCAACAAGCTCAGTTCGACGTTCGGCTCGGCCACCGCCAGTTTCACCTTCTACCGACGCAAGCTGTTCCATCCCAGGCAGTGGATGCACGCCATTGTCGGCACGCTGGTGGGCGCGCTGACCGGTGCCGTGGTCGCTCACTACCTGCCGGCGGAATGGCTGAACAAGATGCTCCCGGTGATTGTTTTCGCCTGCGGCGTCTATCTGTTGTTTGGCGGCACGCCGAAAGCGCCACTGGACAGCGACGCACCGATCAAGAAAAAGTGGCAATCGACCCAAGGCTTCGGCCTGGGTTTTTACGACGGCGTGGCCGGTCCCGGCACGGGCGCGTTCTGGACCGTCAGCACGATGCTGATGTACCCCATCGATCTGGTGAAGGCCAGCGGCGTGGCGCGCAGCATGAACTTCGTCAGCAACATTGCGGCACTGTCGGTGTTCGTGTTTTCGGGGCAAGTGGACTGGATCATCGGCCTGAGCATGGGCCTGTCGGTGATGATCGGGGCGTTCTTCGGGGCTCGCACCGCCATCAGCGGCGGTGCGAAGTTCATTCGCCCGGTGTTCATCACTGTGGTGCTGGGCTTGACCGTGCGGTTAGCCTGGCAACACTGGTTCAGCGTGGCCTAAGCGCCGCGCCACATAGACGTCGATCAGGTAACGGGCAATCGAGCGTGACGCCGGTAACGGCGGCAGCTCATGAACGTTGAACCACTGGGCGTCTTCGATCTCGTCTTCCTGACACACGATCTCGCCACCGGCGTATTCGGCATGGAAACCCAGCATCATCGAATGCGGGAACGGCCAGCACTGGCTGCCCATGTACTGGATGTTCTTGACCTCGATCTGCACTTCTTCGCGGACTTCGCGAATCAGGCAGTCTTCGGCCGATTCGCCCGGTTCGGCAAACCCTGCCAGCGTGCTATAGACCCCGGTGACAAAGCGCGGCGAACGCGCCAGCAGGACTTCATCGCCCCGGGTCACCAGTACGATCATGCTCGGCGAAATCCGCGGGTAACTGCGTAAATCACATGGCTCACAATACATCGCCCGTTCACGGGTCACTTGGGTCATCGCCTGCCCGCAGTTACCGCAAAAGCGGTGTTCGCGGGCCCAGGTGCCGATTTGCGCGGCATAACCGAGCATCCTGTAAACCGTATGGTCGCCTTCGAGCATGAACGCCCGCAGGCCTTTCCAGTTGCAGCCCGGCACCTCGCTGTGACTGCGCAGCTCCAATAAATAGACCGGTTCGCCGTCCAGGTGACCAATGCCATGTTCGGCGAGGATCGACAGGTCCTGGCGCTTGAGCCATTCGCGGGGGAACAGTGCGCCATTGTCATCGAACAGAAAGCCTTCGGGGCTACGCGCCACGGCCCAGCCGCCGGGTTGGTCGGTGTCCAGTACTGCAGTGGTCCAGCGTGAAGTCATTTTTAATCAGTCCAGAAATTCGGGTTTCTGTTTGCTCATATGGGCGGCCATGGCCACGCGCAGATCGGTGGATTGCAGCATGGCGGCGTTCCAGGTGGCGACGTATTCGAGGCCGTCATCGATGCGATGGTCGCGCATGTAGCTGATCATCTCTTTGGTGCCGGTGATCGCAATCGGCGACTTGCTGGCGATCTCGCGGGCTATGCCCATGACACCGTCGAGCAGGCTGGCGGTGTCGCTGTAAACGCGATTGACCAGGCCCATGCCACGCGCTTCCTCGGCACCGAACGTGCGACCAGTGTAAGCCAGTTCACGCAGCATGCCGTCACCGATGATCCGCGGCAAGCGTTGCAAAGTGCCAACATCGGCCGCCATGCCGATGTCGATTTCCTTGATCGAGAATTGTGCATCTTCGGCGGCGTAACGCATGTCACAAGCCGCAATCAAATCAATGGCGCCGCCCAGGCAATAACCCTGAACCGCCGCCAGTACCGGCTTGCGGCAATTGTCGACAGCATTGAAAGACGCTTGCAGGGCGAGGATCTTGCGGCGCAGCAGGCGCGCGTTACGGCCCACGTCCTTGCCCAGTTCATTGGCCACGCCGGCCAGCATCATCAGGTCGATGCCGGAAGAAAAATGCTTGCCCGCACCACTGAGGACCACCACCCGGACTTCGTCGGTGTCATCAATCCACTGGAAAATCTCGATGATCTCACTCCAGAACGCGGCGTTCATCGAATTGATCTTTTCCGGCCGGTTGATCTGCACATGGGCGATCTTATCGGCCAGTTCGACGGTGAACGCAGTGTACTGAGACATGGCAGTGATCCTTTTACCGGGCAGAAAATGAGGTCCGGACTATAACAAGGCAACATGGCCGGCTGTAAGGCAGCGGTTCGGCCAAAGACGGGACTGGTCGCCGCGCACCACAACGGTGCATAAGTATTGCCGCGCCTCGCACATTCATGTGACATCTCGACTTTTTTTTGAGGCAAAAAGTTAAAAAAACATGCCCTTCGTCGGTGCGTTTCCCCCTCCAAGCGGTACGTCCGTACCTCTTTAAACCGATTGTCGAACAATTTTGCCATATGGCCTCCCCCGCTCTAAGTTCTGGCCTAGACTCAGTTCCGCGGGGCAAAACCGACCGGTCACAAAGCGGAAAGAAAGTCGAAACTTTTGCCGGTCGTGACGGGTCAGCTTAAAAGGAGGTGCGTTGCGACTGGTGCAATCCTTGCAACGATCTCTCCAGCCATTCTGCTTCATCGCATTGGCAGCGCTTGCTCACCGATGCGTAGCGCGTTTGCGCCCGGCCACAGGAATTGGCCACGAAATACCGTTTGTGCCAGACCTAAGAATTAGATCAACAACACGGGAGATTCATATGATCAGTGCGGCTTTAGATATTCAGGGAGAACGTGCTCATCAGCAAGTCGGCGAAACGAGCGCCGTGAGTGCCCCCAGTCACCAATCGATCAGCGTCCCCGGCACCAAGACGCTGGCACCGGTGGCGAGTCAGAACCCCAACAAGAAGAAAGTGCTGTTCGTCACCTCGGAGATCGCCGATCTGGTGAAAACCGGTGGTCTGGGCGACGTTTCCGCAGCGCTGCCGCGAGCCATGGCTCATTTGCACGATGTGCGAGTGTTGATCCCCGGTTACCCGCAAGTGCTGCACAGCGAAAATCCGATTCATATCATTGGCGAGCTCGGTGGTCACGCCGCATTGCCTCCCTGCAAGATCGGGCGCATGGACATGCCCGACGGTCTGGTCATTTACGTATTAATCTGCCCCGAACTCTACGAGCGCGAGGGTTCGCCTTACGGCGCCAACAACGGCCGCGACTGGCCGGACAACCACATTCGTTTCGCCCGTCTGGGCCTGGCCGCCGCCGATATCGCCGCCAACCTTGCACAAATTCACTGGTGCCCGGACCTGGTGCACGCCCATGACTGGCCTGCCGGTCTGGCACCCGCTTACATGCACTGGCGTGGACAGCGCACCCCGACGCTGTTCACCATTCATAACCTCGCCTATCAGGGCGTGACCAGTCTTGGGTCGTGCCCGGAACTGGGTATTCCCATGCATGCCTTGCAACAGGAAGGCATGGAGTTCTACGGCAAGATGTCGTTCCTCAAGGCCGGCATGGCTTATTCGAGCCACATCACGACCGTCAGCGCCACCTATGCCCAGGAAATCACCACCCCGGCCTTCGGCTGCGGTCTCGACGGTTTTCTTGCCGCCAAGACCCAGCAAGGTCTGCTCAGTGGTATCCCCAATGGCATCGATGAAAGCTGGGACGCGGCCACCGACCCGCACCTGTTCTGCCCCTTCAAAATTGGCGATTGGGAAGGCAAAGCGGTCAACGCCGCCCACGTGCGTAAGCTGTTCGGCCTGGAAGATTCCGAAGGTCCGCTGTTCGCTGTGGTGTCGCGCCTGGTCTATCAGAAAGGCCTGGACCTGACCGAAGCCGTCTCCGAGTACATCGTCAAATCGGGCGGACAGATCGCGATCATCGGTCGTGGCGAGCCGGAAGAAGAACAAGCCATGCGTGAACTGGCCCTGCGTTTTCCAGGCCAGATCGGCGTGCGCATCGGTTTCAACGAAACCGACGCCCGTCGCATGTTCGCCGGCAGTGATTTCCTGCTGATGCCTTCGCGTTACGAGCCTTGCGGCCTGAGCCAGATGTACGCCCAGCGCTTCGGTTCGTTGCCGGTGGCACGCAACACCGGTGGTTTGGCCGACACCATTGAAAACGGCGTGACCGGTTTCCTGTTCGACGAATCCACGGCTGAAAGTTACGAGGAAGCCCTGAGCCGGGCCTTCAAGGTTTTTGCCTTCCCCGACCTGCTCAATGCCATGCGCTGCCGAGCCATGGCCGCGCCTTTCAACTGGTGCAAGGCAGTCGAACCGTACGCCGAACTCTACGAAAAACTGGTGACCAAGGCGCTGGGCAAATCGGGCAAACATTAAGAGGTTTTCAAAGATGCCGTTACGGACCCTTGAGACCTGGCCCCACGGCGCAATCATGCTGGACGCAGAACACACGCGTTTTGCCTTGTGGGCGCCAGATGCGTTTTACGTCAGTGTCGAACTGGAAGATGGACAGTCCTTGCCACTCCTGCCTCAGGCAGATGGTTGGTTCGTCATCAATACCCGCTGCCCCGCTGGCACGCGTTACCGCTACAACATCGACGGCGAGCTGGAGGTGCCCGACCCGGCCTCCCGCGCGCAGGCCGGTGATATCGACCGCCACAGCGTGGTGGTCGACCCACTTGCCTATCAATGGCAACACAGCGCCTGGCTCGGGCGGCCGTGGAATGAGGCGGTGATCTACGAATTGCACGTCGGTGCGCTCGGCGGCTTCAGCGAAGTCGAGCAGCACCTGGCACGCCTCGTGGAGCTGGGCATCAGCGCGATCGAATTGATGCCGCTGGCGCAGTTCCCCGGTGATCGCAATTGGGGTTACGACGGGGTTCTGCCCTACGCGCCCCAAGCCTCCTACGGCACTCCCGAACAACTCAAACACCTGATCGACACCGCCCACGGCCATGGCCTGGCGGTGATTCTCGACGTGGTTTACAACCACTTCGGCCCGGACGGCAATTACCTGCATCGCTACGCCAAGGGCTTCTTCCGCGAAGACAAGCACACCCCGTGGGGTGCGGCGATCGACTTCCGGCGACGCGAGGTGCGGGACTTCTTCATCGACAATGCGTTGATGTGGTTGCTGGAGTACCGCTTCGATGGCTTGCGCCTGGACGCGGTTCACGCCATCGAAGACCCGGACTTTCTTCGGGAGCTGGCGCAAAAGGTTCGCCAGCAAACCGATCCAGCCAGGCATGTGTGGCTGACCGTTGAAAACGAACACAACCAGGCCAGCCTGCTCGAAGAAGGCTTCGACGCGCAGTGGAACGACGACGGCCACAACGCCTTGCACGTGCTGCTGACCGGCGAAACCGACGCCTATTACGCCGACTACGCGCAAAACCCCACCGAGCAACTGGCGCGCTGCCTGAGTCAGGGCTTCGTGTTTCAGGGCCACGTCACCCGTCACGGTACAACCCGTGGCGAGCCCAGCGGTCATTTGCCGCCGAGTGCTTTCGTGCTGTTTCTGCAAAATCACGACCAGATCGGCAACCGCGCCTTGGGCGAACGATTACATCAATTGGCCAACCCCGATGCGCTCAAGGCCGCCACCGCATTGCTGCTGTTGTCACCGATGATCCCGCTGATGTTCATGGGCGACGAGTTCGCCGCCGAGCAACCGTTCCTGTTCTTCACCAGCCATCACGGTGAACTGGCGGAGTTGGTCCGCGAGGGACGCCGTAACGAGTTTGCAGCGTTCAGCGCGTTTGCTGATCCGCACACACGCGAGCAGATTCCCGACCCCAACGCGCGCCAGACCTTTGAGGCTTCACGCCCCGAGCTGACATCAACCCGACAATCCGCCATGCACGACCTGTATCGCCAACTGTTGCAGATCCGCCATCAGCAGATCATCCCCCGCCTGCCCGGTGCGCAAGCATTGGGCGCCGAGGTGCTGGCCACAGGCGCGGTAACGGCGCGCTGGCGACTGGGCGATGGCAGTCAGCTGCGCATTGACCTGAACCTCGGCGACACGCCTGTGGTCCATACCCCTCAGGCCGACGCTTCATTGTTGTTGTTCGAATACCCGCCACAGTCAGCCGGCCTGTTGGATCAGGGCACGCTTGCCCCGTATTGCGCGCTAGTCAGCCTCATGGCCGCAGCCCCTTTGCTACCCCCGGATGGAGAGCGCCAATGAGCGATGCGCAACTGGAAATACTGGCCAGCCGAGCAGGCCTGGCAGTCGACTGGATCGACGCCAACGGCCGCCCACAGAAAGTCGCTCCATCAGTGTTACGCAACGTCCTTACCGGACTCGGCCACCCGGCCGGCAGCGCTCAGGAAATCGACGCCAGCCTGCAAGAACTGCAGCAGGTGCAACAAACCCGACACCTGCCACCGCTGCTGACCGCAGACTTCGGAGTCGGCCTCAGCCTGGCGCATTACTTTGAGCCCGAAACGCCGTGCGAGATCCACCTTGAAGATGGCTCGCGACTTCATTTAAAACTGGATGCCGAGGCGGTGTTGCCCGGTCTGATCCCGGTCGGTTATCAACACGTCAGCATCGACGGACAGGCATTTACGCTGGCCGTGGCACCGGCTCGCTGCTACAGCGTCGGCGATGCCGTCGACAGCCCGATCCCCCGCGCCTGGGGCCTGAGCGTGCAGCTGTATTCGCTGCGTCGTCCGGGCGATGGCGGTTTCGGCGATACCCAAGCGCTGGAAGACCTGGCCCGGGTGGCCGGCGAACGCGGTGCCGAAGCGCTGGCGATCAGTCCGCTGCATGCGATGTTCGGCAGCGACACCCAGCGTTACAGCCCGTATTCGCCTTCCAGCCGTTTGTTTCTCAACAGCCTGTACGCCGCACCCGGCGCCATCCTGGGCGATCGAGCATTGCGTACCGCGATTGATGCAACCGGCCTGGCGGCAGAACTCAAGCACCTTGAAGCCTCGCCGTTGATTGATTGGCCGGTGGCGGCCGAAGCCAAACATCGTCTGTTGCAGGCCTTATACGAAGGCTTTGTCCAGGGCGACCACCCGCTGCATGCCGACTTCAGCAGCTTCCGCCACGCCGCTGGCGAAGCCCTGGAAAACCACTGCCGCTTTGAAGCCATTCAAGAAGCCCGCGCCGCCAAGGGTGAAAGTCTCGACTGGCGGCATTGGCCCGAGCAATGGCAAAACCCGCGCAGCGCGGCCCTGGCCGAATTCGCCGAAGAGAACGCCGGGCGCATCGGCTTCTTCGCCTTCTGCCAATGGCTGATCACACGCTGCCTGGAACGCGCTCAAACCGCCGCCCGAGGCGCTGGCATGAGCATTGGCCTGATCGCCGATCTGGCGGTGGGTGCCGATGGCGGTGGCAGTCAGGCCTGGAGTCGTCAGGACGAGTTGCTCGCCTCGCTGACCGTGGGTGCACCACCGGACATTCTCAACCGCACCGGTCAGGGCTGGGGGATTTCCGCATTCTCGCCCGAAGGTCTGGTCCGCAACGGCTTTCGTGCCTTCATCGAAATGCTCCGCGCCAATTTTGCCCACGCCGGTGGCCTGCGCATCGATCACGTCATGGGCCTGCAACGGCTGTGGGTGATCCCCAATGGCGCGTCACCCGCCGACGGCGCCTACCTCTATTACCCGGTGGACGACCTGCTGCGTTTGCTGACCCTCGAGTCCCATCGCCATCAGGCCATCGTCCTCGGTGAAGACCTCGGCACCGTGGCTGACGGTCTGCGAGAAAAGCTCATCGCACGCTCGATCCTGGGTATGCGCGTGCTGCTGTTCGAACAGGACAACGCGCACTTCAAGCCGATTCTCGACTGGCCAGACAACGCCCTGGCGACTACCAGCACCCATGACCTGCCGACGCTCAATGGCTGGTGGCATGGCCGCGATATCGACTGGAACGCCCGACTGGGCCTGGTCAACGCCCCGGGTGAAATCGAATGGCGCCATCACCGCGAACGCGAGCGTGAAGGCCTGCGCCGGGTGTTGAGCGAGGACCCGCAGAACTTTCGCGACGAGTCCCATGAAACCGATCAGGTGCTCGACGCCGCGATACGTTTCCTCGGTCATACCCGTGCGCCCTTGGTGTTGCTGCCGCTGGAAGATGCCCTGGGCATCGAGCAGCAGGCCAACTTGCCCGGCACCACCGACACGCACCCCAACTGGTCCCGACGCCTGCCCGGCGACAGTGAAGCCTTGCTCGATGACCCGGACGCCGCCCGACGTCTGGAACTGCTCGCCTGTGCGCGGCTGCAGGCGGCCGAGCGTGACCAATGAAGCAAACGCTTATCCAACCGCTGCGGGCGACCCTGCGGCTGCAGTTCCATAAAGACTTCACGCTGGACGATGCGGTGCCGCTGGTGCCGTACTTCGCCAGCCTCGGCATCAGCCACGTCTATGCGTCACCACTGCTGAGCGCCCGCGCCGGTTCCATGCACGGCTACGACGTCGTGGACCCGACCACGGTCAATCCGGAGCTGGGCGGCGAAGCGGCACTGCGGCGTTTGGTCAGCGCATTGCGCGAGCTGAACATGGGGCTGATCCTCGACATCGTCTCCAACCACATGGCCGTCGGCGGTGGCGATAATCCCTGGTGGCAGGATTTGCTGGAATGGGGACGCCTGAGCCCTTACGGCGAGTTCTTCGATATCCAGTGGCATTCGCCCGACCCGTTGATGGAAGGTCAGTTGTTGCTGCCCTTCCTCGGCAGCGACTACGGCATCGCCTTGCAGGACGGCACCCTGCCCCTGCGTTTCGATGCGCAAAAGGGCGCGTTTTATGTCGCGCACTATGAGCATCACTTCCCGATCTGCCCGACGAATTACGGCGAACTGCTCAGGACCGATGACCCACTGAGCGCCGAATCGCTCAAGTCGCTGGCAGACCGTTTCAGCACCTTGAGCTACCAGACCGACGCTCACAGCCTGGCGATGCCGCTGAAAACAGAGTTGCGTGAACGGGCCAGCGATCCGGCGATTCTGCAGGCCATCCAGCAAAACCTCAGCGCTTACGACTCGCTCACCGCCGAAGGTTTCCAGCGCCTGCACCAGTTGCTTGAACGCCAAAGCTATCGCCTGGCCAGTTGGCGCACGGCGGCAGATGACATCAACTGGCGGCGTTTTTTCGATGTCAACGAACTGGGCGGCCTGCGGGTCGAACGCCCCGCCGTGTTCGAAGCCACCCATGCAAAAATCTTCGAGCTGGTGGCCGAAGGTCTGGTTGACGGTCTGCGCATCGACCACATCGACGGTCTCGCCGACCCTCGGGGTTACTGCCGCAAACTGCGGCGACGGGTCGACAGCCTGTCGCCGGATCGGCACCTGCCGATCTACGTCGAGAAGATCCTCGGCGAAGGTGAAACCCTGCACCGTGACTGGTCGGTGGATGGCACCACGGGTTACGAGTTCATGAATCAGCTGTCGCTGCTGCAACACGCTCCCGAAGGTGCCGACACGTTGGCCGAACTGTGGAATCGCTACAGCGAACGGCCCGCCGATTTCCGTCAGGAAGCGCAATTGGCCCGCCAGCAGATTCTCAACGGTTCCCTCGCCGGAGACTTCGAAAGCGTCGCCCAGGCCCTGTTGCAAGTGGCCCGGGATGACCTGATGACCCGCGACCTGACCCTCGGTGCGATTCGTCGGGCGTTGCAGGAACTGATCGTGCATTTCCCGGTGTACCGCACCTACATCAGCCCCCGTGGGCGTTCGGCTGAAGACGATGTGTTTTTCCAGCAAGCCATGGACGGTGCGAGGCATACCCTCAGCGAGGCCGACTGGCCGGTACTCGATTGCCTGGCCCGCTGGCTGGGCGGTGAATCATGGCGCAAACGTCCGCTGGGCCGGCCGCGCAAGATGCTCAAGCATGCCTGTGTGCGTTTTCAGCAACTGACGTCGCCGGCGGCGGCGAAGGCCGTGGAAGACACCGCGTTCTATCGCTCGGCGACATTGTTGTCGCGCAATGACGTGGGCTTCAGCACCGAACAGTTCAGCGCGCCGGTAGCCGACTTCCATGCGGCTTGCGTCAACCGTCTCGACGAGTTTCCCGATAATTTGCTGGCCACCGCGACCCACGACCACAAACGCGGCGAAGACACCCGCGCGCGCCTGGCGGTGCTGAGCGAGCGCAGTGCCTGGTACGCCGAGCAAGTGCCGCTCTGGCAGGCTCTCGCCCGCCCCCTGCGCGACGACGAGCAGATGCCGACGGCGGGCGATGAGTTGATCCTCTATCAAGCGATCCTCGGCAGCTGGCCGCTCGATTTGCACAGTGACGATCAAGCAGCGCTGGAGAACTACACTCAACGGGTGTGGCAGTGGCAACAGAAAGCCTTGCGCGAAGCCAAGTTGCAAAGCAGCTGGAGCGCGCCGAACGAGGCTTACGAACACGCAGTTCACCAATTCCTGCAACGTCTGCTTCTGAGCCCCGAAGGTGAACCGTTACGCGCGGCCCTCGGCAAGACAGCCAAGAGCATCGCCGTCCCCGGCGCACTCAACGGATTGGCGCAAACCTTGCTGCGCATGACCGTACCGGGGGTGCCGGATCTTTATCAGGGCAACGAGTACTGGGACTTCTCGCTGGTCGATCCGGACAACCGCCGGCCGGTGGATTACGCCAGCCGTCAGCAGTCGATGCAGACGCCCTTGGCACTGCCCGGGCTGTTGGCTGACTGGCGCGACGGGCGCATTAAACAAGCGCTGATCGCTCATGTGTTGAACCTGCGGCTCGAGCACACCGAGCTGTTTCGGCGAGGGACGTATCAAGCCCTTGAAGTCGTCGGCGGCCAGGCTCACAGGGTGCTCGCATTTGCGCGCTCGCTGGAAGGAAAACGCGCCATCGTGATCGTGCCGATACGCTGCGCCGAACTGCTGAAAAACAGTGCCCACCCCCTGATTGACGCGCCGCTGTGGGGCGATACACGGATCAAATTACCGTTCACCGCCCCTGATGAACATTTGAAGGGACTTTTTTCAAGCACAACAGTCACACACCAAAGGGAGCTGAACATCAGCGACGGGCTGGGGGATTTCCCGGTCAATCTATTTATCCAAACTACCCACACTTGAGTTCAGTTCAGGAGCATTTCGATGAGTACTAACGATAAACGCATCCGCGAATTCGCCTATCAGATCTGGGAATCGGAAGGAAAACCCGAGGGCCAGGACGCTCGCCACTGGGAGATGGCCCGCAAACTGGCTGAAGCCGAAGCGCTGGCACCGAGCAAATCGCCAAAAGCCGCTGCCAGCAAAACCGCCGCCACCAAGGCCCCTGCCAGCAAAGCCAATGGCAAGGCGGCGGAGCCAAAAACCAAAGCCAAGCCCGCCACTGCCTCCAAGGTCATCCCGCCGGGCGAGAAAGCCAGCGAGAAAAAGCCTCGAGCAGCGCGTAAGCCGCCCGCTGTCTGACGCCTTTCACCTTTGTCCTGATTGACCTCGTGGCGAGCCTTCTCGCCACCGAGGGCTCGCTCGCCCTCAAAAAAAACCAGAGCCAAGAATTGTCCCCCCTTTGCAGGAGCACCTATGACCAGTCCGAAGAAAGCCGCGCCAGAACCTCAACTCGAGGCCTCGCGAATCCGTGAAGGCTTGCCCTTCCCGCTGGGCGCGACCTGGGATGGCCTGGGGGTCAACTTCGCCTTGTTTTCCGCCAATGCCACCAAGGTCGAGCTGTGCATCTTCGATGATGCCGGCGAGGTCGAACTGGAACGCATCGAACTGCCGGAATACACCGACGAGATCTACCACGGCTACCTGCCCGACGCGCATCCGGGGATGATCTACGGCTATCGTGTCTACGGCCCGTACGACCCGGCGAACGGTCATCGCTTCAACCCCAACAAACTGCTGATCGACCCCTACGCCAAACAACTGGTCGGCCAGTTGAAATGGTCCGAAGCGCTGTTCGGCTACACCATCGGCCACCCCGACGCCGACCTCAGTTTCGATGAGCGCGACAGCGCGCCGTTCGTGCCCAAGTGCAAGGTGATCGACCCCGCCCACACCTGGGGTCACGACCAGCGGGTCAGCGTGCCGTGGGACAAGACCATCATTTATGAGACTCACGTGCGCGGTATCAGCATGCGTCACCCCTCCGTCCCCGAGAATGTGCGCGGCACCTTCGCCGGGTTGATGGTCGATGATGTGCTGGAACACATCCGCAAGCTCGGCGTGTCGACCGTGGAATTGCTGCCGATTCATGCCTTCGTCAACGACCAGCATCTGTTGCACAAAGGCATGACCAATTACTGGGGCTACAACAGCATCGCGTTCTTCGCCCCCGACCCGCGTTACCTGGCCAGCGGCAAGATCGCCGAGTTCAAGGAGATGGTTGCACACCTGCACGAAGCCAATCTTGAAGTGATCCTCGACGTGGTCTACAACCACACCGCCGAGGGCAACGAACAAGGCCCGACCCTGTCCATGCGCGGCATCGACAACGCCTCTTACTACCGCTTGATGCCCGACGACAAGCGCTTCTACATCAACGATTCCGGTACCGGCAACACCCTGGACCTGAGTCACCCGTGCGTGCTGCAAATGGTCACCGACTCCCTGCGCTACTGGGCCTCGGAAATGCACGTGGACGGTTTCCGTTTCGACCTGGCGACCATTCTCGGGCGCTACCACGATGGCTTCGACGAACGTCACAGCTTCCTTGTGGCCTGCCGCCAGGACCCGGTGCTGCGCCAGGTGAAAATGATTGCAGAAGCCTGGGATTGCGGCCCCGGCGGCTATCAGGTCGGTAACTTTCCGCCCGGCTGGGTCGAGTGGAATGACAAATTCCGCGACACCGTGCGTGCGTTCTGGAAAGGCGACGACGGCCAACTGGCGGACTTCGCCAGTCGCATGACCGCCTCCGGCGAGATGTTCAATCAGCGTGGCCGACGGCCGTACGCCTCAGTGAACTTCGTTACCGCCCATGACGGTTTCACCCTGAACGACCTGGTGTCGTACAACGACAAACACAACGAAGCCAACGACGAGAACAATCAGGACGGCAGCAACAACAACCTGTCCTGGAACCACGGCGTCGAAGGCCCGACCGACGATCCCGAGATCAATGAGCTGCGTCAGCGCCAAATGCGCAATTTCTTTGCCACGCTGCTGCTGTCCCAAGGCACGCCGATGCTGGTGGCCGGCGACGAATTCGCCCGCACCCAGGAGGGCAACAACAACGCCTATTGCCAGGACAGCGAGATCGGTTGGGTCAATTGGGACCTGAGCGAAGACGGCAAGGCCCTGCTCAAGTTCGTCAAACGACTGATCAAGTTGCGCCTGGCCTACCCGATCCTGCGTCGCGGCCGGTTCCTGGTGGGCAATTACAACGAGGACATCGGCGTCAAGGATGTCACCTGGCTCGCGCCGGATGGCAGCGAAATGTCCATCGAACAATGGGAGGAAGGCCATGGCCGCTGCCTCGGCATGCTGATGGATGGCCGTGCTCAAGAAACCGGCATTCGCCGCAAAGGTGCTGACGCCACCTTGCTGTTGGTGGTCAACGCGCATCACGACATTGTCAATTTCCTGCTTCCGGAAGTGCCTGATGGCAGTTTCTGGACCTGCATGATCGACACCAATCAACCGTCGATTCGCGGGCAGGAACGCTTCGAGTTCGGGCACGAATATTCGGTCACTGGCCGTTCGCTGCTGCTGTTCGAATTGCAGCGCGAGGAAGAAGAGTGAAATGGACCTTCAGGGATTAGCTGCCGCCCGGATGAAAAAACATGCCGAATAGAACATCGGGGCGACGAATAGCGTGACATGAGCAATACTCTGTTCGCGGCAATCCAGGGTTTGGAGCGCCGCACATTGCTATCAACGAGAACAAGGACGTAGCCATGAAATCCGTCACCATCAGTGAAAGCAGCCTACCCGTACAAATCTGGAACAGCGCTCCGCAACTGGACAACATTCCGGTCATCAGTACTCAGACCCTGGTTCCCGCCGGCGCACGCGCTGTAGTGATTGCCCCACACCCTGGCGATGAAGTCGTGACCTGCGGCGGCCTGCTGCAGTTGCTCAGCGCCCTGGGACATCCCCTGCAATTAATCTCGATGACCGACGGCAGCGCCAGCCATCCGGGCTCGCAACAGTGGTCGGAGAAACGCTTGAGCGTGTTCCGCCCCCAGGAAAGCCTCGAAGCCTTGCGCCGTCTCGGGCTGCCGATGCACAGCCTCAAATGGATTCGCGGTGGCTTCACCGACAACGCGCTGGCTGAACGGGAATTTCAGATGACTCAGTTCATTGCCCGTTATTTACGCCCCGGGGATGTGGTGTTCAGCACCTGGCGCGAGGATGGCATTGTCGACCATGACGCCGTCGGCCGGGCCAGCGTCAAGGCCGCGGCCATGGTCGGGGCGGCGTTCAACGAAGTACCGGTCTGGGCCTGGCACTGGCCAACGCGTGATCGAGGGCTCATCCCGTGGCATCGCGCACGCAAGGTTCGCCTGGACACCTGGACCGTCGCGCGCAAAAGCCACGCCACCCACGCCTATGCCAGCCAGCTCGACGGCGAGCCCGCCATCGGCCTCGCCCCGCTGCTGCCCCCGGTGCTTCTGGAACGGATACGGTTGCCGTACGAAATTGTCTTCGTCTGACGCAGCGCTGGCAGCAGCCTGTAGCAGCTGTCGCAAGCTCGACAGCTGCTACATTTTGGTATGAAGGCTGCTTACGACGAATCACTCTGAACTGCCCGCCGCTGTATCAGTCGCATACATAACCCGTCCTGATTCAGAGGAGTGAACGTGACCAGTGATTCCAAGTGGCAGGCCGTCGAATCATCTCCGTTGAACACGCCCCCGGCGATTCATCGGCTGAGAGTGCTGACGGTCAACACCCACAAGGGTTTTACCGCACTCAACCGACGTTTCATTCTCCCGGAACTGCGTGAAGCGGTACGCAGCACGTCGGCGGACCTGGTGTTTCTGCAGGAAGTCGTCGGAGAACACGACCGCCATTCCACTCGCTACAACGATTGGCCGCAGACCTCACAATACGAGTTCCTGGCCGACAGCATGTGGAGCGACTTCGCCTACGGTCGTAACGCGGTCTACCCCAATGGTCACCACGGCAATGCCCTGTTATCGAAGTACCCGATCCGCGAACACCGTAACCTCGACGTCTCGATCACCGGCCCAGAACGCCGCGGCCTGCTGCATTGCGTACTGGATGTGCCGGGGCACACTGAAGTGCATGCGATCTGCGTGCACTTGAGTCTGTTGGAAAGCCATCGACAGTTGCAGCTCCAGCTACTGTGCCAACTGCTCGAATCCTTGCCCGATGATGCACCGGTGATTATCGCCGGCGACTTCAACGACTGGCAGCTGCAAGGCAATACCGCCCTCGCCCGACGCGACTATCTGCATGAAGCCTTCGAGCGTCACCTCGGTCGCCCGGCGAAAACCTATCCGGCGCGCTTTCCGCTGCTGCGCCTGGATCGGATTTATCTGCGCAATGCCAGCAGTCATGAGCCGCGAATACTGGGCCACAAGCCCTGGACGCATTTGTCGGATCACTTGCCGTTGGCGGTGGAAGTGCATCTTTGAAACGCCCATTAGCTTCGTTGAATACCAGACCCGGATAGCAAATTTGCTGCCCTACCTGTTATTTATGACAGTAGCGCCTTTCACCCGCTGTTGTTACGGTGCGCATGCCCGTACCCGCTGCATGTACGGACATACAACCGTAGCAGCCAACGTTGCCGAAGGTTTTCCAGTTCGGGGACTTGTATTACCGATGTCGTCTCGCCATTCGCGCTGCCAAGGACGTCTGAAACTTTTTCACTCATGACGAGTGAAGGTATCGGGCGTCGATCGATGCGTGGAGACGAGCATGATATTTTCGACAGAACTGCCCAAGTACCGTTACTCAGCCTACGCCGTTTCTCTCTGGCTATGTATCGGCGGGTCCCAGACCGCCCAGGCGGCCTGTACGCTCATACCGACCGCCGGCAACGACAACTACGTGTGCGACAGCGCCAGCAGTGGCCCACGGACCGACTTATCGGGCAACAACACCCTGACCTTTCCCGCCAATGGCACCGGCACCATCAATGGCAACGTAACCTTCGGCGCGGGTGTCGACCGGGTGTTCATGGGTTCAGGCACCATCGTGGGCGTACTCGATCAGGGCGACGGTGCCAATATTCTGCGAATCGACAACGGGCAGATTACCGGCGAAGTCCATCAGCACAGCGGCATCGACACCTTCATCATGAATGGCGGGAGTATTCAGTCCCTGGCGCAGGGCGATGGTTTCGACCAATTCCTGATGACCGGCGGCACGATTGTCGGTGGCTTTGAAGATGGTGACTTTGCGCAGATGACGGGTGGCACGATCGGTCGCGTCGACATGAAACTCGACGACAACACTTTCAACATGTCCGGCGGGCAGATCCTCGGCAACCTGGTGACCGGTTTCGGCACCGATACCATCATCGTGTCCGCCGGGCGAATTGGCGGCAACGTCAGTGTCAGCGGTGGCAACGACAGCATCACGGTGACGGGTGGCGAAATCGTCGGCGAGGTCCGCGCCAGTGCCGGCAACGACACGTTGCTGTGGAACGGTGGCGGCATCATCCGCTCGGCCATCCTTATGGGCGTCGGCAACGACAGCGCCACCTTGGGCAATCTCGGCGAAAGCACCCTTGTCCTCACCCCGAGCATCGACGGTGGAAACGGCACAGACCTGCTGACCTTCGATCACACCACTTCATCGGGCGCGGCCCGGTACATCAACTGGGAAACGGTCAACCTGAACAATGGTTCACAGTTCGATCTGGCCGGCAATTTTGTAGTGGGTGACGGTGCCAGCGGCACCGGTGTGTTCAATATCGATGGCAGCAGCACGCTGACGTCAAGCCAGGGCAGCATCACGCCATTCACCGCCGGCCAGCGTGCAACCTTGAACAACGCCGGGCGGATCGACCTCAGCAGCGGTAATACCCGCACCAATGACACCCTGACCGTGCAAGGCAATTACGCGGGTAACGGCGGCCAGTTGCTGTTGCAAAGCGTGGTGGGAGACGACAACGCCCCCAGCGACAAACTGGTGGTAAACGATGGGACGTTGACCGGCGGCACATTGATCACGGTCACCAATCTGGGCGGAACCGGCGGGTTGACGCGACAGAACGGTATTGAGTTGGTGCAGGCTCAAGGCACTGCTGTCAGCGCCCCCGATGCGTTTGCGCTCAAAGGTCCGGTCTCTGCGGGTGCATTCGATTACTACCTGTTCAAGGGTGGCGTTACCGCAGGCAGCGAAAACAGCTGGTATTTGCGCTCTGCCGTTGTGGCCCCCGCCACCGTCACCCTCCCAAACCCGGATCCGGCCTTGCCACCGATTGTCGTCCCGGTTACCGCAACGCCGGTGGCCGCACTCGCTCCCGCCGGCAGTCCACCGCTCCCGGTTTTACCGGCAGCCGTACCGGGCGCGGCACCGATTGCGCTGTACCGCCCCGAGGTTCCGACCTGGTCGGTACTACCACCCGCTGCCGCGCAACTGACCCTGAATGCACTAGGCACTTTCCATGATCGCCAAGGCGATCAGCACCTGCTCAACGAAACCGGGGCCTTTGGCGCTGGCTGGGGTCGGGTCTACGGCAAGAACGTCGATCAGACCTGGGTCGGCACCGTAACGCCAAGGCTCGACGGTTCGCTCAGCGGTTTCCAGGTGGGTAACGATGTGTACAGTTCACAGACTTCCAATGGACAGACCCAGCGTACTGGTTTTTTTGTCGGGCATACGCGTTTGCAGGGCGATGTCGACGGTTTCAACCAAGGTTTTGAAGGCAAGCGCGCTGGCAAAGTGGAACTTGAGGGCGACAGTTATGGCGTGTACTGGACGTTGACCGACCCCAAGGGCTGGTACGTCGACACCGTCATCATGGGCACCCGGCTCGACGGTGACAGCCACTCCGAACGCGGCCTCAAACTGGATAACCGAGGCCACGCCTTGACTGTTTCGGCGGAAACCGGCTATCCGCTTCAAGTGACGGGTAACTGGGTGGTTGAACCCCAGGTGCAGGTCATCCATCAAAAAGTCTCGCTGGACAGCCAGGACGACGGAATTTCTCACGTCTCATTCGACTCCGACGGTGCCTGGACCGGTCGCCTCGGCGCTCGACTCAAAGGCCGCTACCAAGTCAGTGGACGACCACTGGAACCTTATGTACGAGCCAATCTGTGGCACACCCTTTCCGGTACCGACTCGGTAACCTTCGACGGCGCGGACCGGATAGATACCCAGCAAAAATCTTCATCGGTCGACCTCGGAGTCGGGGTTGTGCTTAGCCTCGCGAAAACCGTGAGCGTGTATGGCGGAGTCGACTACACCCGCAATATCGACAGTAATCAGCTGCGCGCAACGGCTGCAAATTTCGGTGTAAGAGTGAGTTGGTAGACCGGTAGCCCACTATCAAAAGTGCTCTGGGACGCGGCTTTTTTGACGATTTTCCGAACAAACAAGAACTTAGATGTGCGGCAAAAATCAATCACTTGCAAGCTCTAAAATACAGCTACCATTTATCGGCCATTTTCTTGACGCGATGTCAAGGGTCTTCTTAGCTACACGTTACTACCCCCGGAAATACACCAGGGGCAAACCCCAAGACACCCGCAAAATCGGGCGGCCAGAGGCTTGCCCCAATACATTCGGTCGCCCCTCATTCGGGTAGGAGAGAGACGCCAGAGCGAGATACCGCATGCGATTGCAAGGCAGACCTCCATGAAAACTTCATTCACCCAACAAGAGATCAAAGTAACTTTTTGCACTGTCTCGAGCTCACTTCTTCTGTGCTCGTCCATGGAAGTACTGGCAGGGCCGGCAGAGAATGAAACCACGCCTTGGTACCGTCAGGATGTTCCGGTCATGACCTTACCCTCCGTCACTTTGACCGACCCCTACTCCGGCCACTTCAGCGCCGCCTCCGATACACGAAGTTCACACCTGACCATCGAGGGCGCTACACCTTCGGCCTGGGATCAGATGTATGGACTGGCTTCGCGGCAGGCGCAAACCGATGTTCTGGCTCAGGGGTTTGCTGTCCCTGGCAGCAGCGAATTCAAAGGTCCGGCGATCCTGACGCTGCAAAGCGATAGCGGTCATATCCAACGGCTCGGGCTGGTCGGCGGCATGACTCAGTTACAAAGCAATAGCAACGGACTGCTGACCGGTCGCGCCCTTGCTGACCCCAGCCACGACACTCTCAACCTCGAAGGCCAGAGCCTCGGCGCTTACTGGAGTTTGACCGGGCCCCAAGGCTGGCACGTGGACTTGACGGCCAGCGGCGGCCGGGTCAACGGCTATACCCGCAATGATCAAGGCGCCCGACTGGCGACCGAGGGCAACGCGGTGACGCTGTCGGTGGAAGGTGGTTTCCCCATTGGTCTGAGCGATAACTGGGTCGTTGAACCCCAGGCGCAATTAATCAATCAACGCATTACCCTGGACACCCCGTATGCCGGCTCAGGCAATGCCTCGTCCGGCGATCTGACGTCCTGGAGCGGCCGGGTCGGTGCGCGGTTGAAAGGTAGTTACGACATCAACGGCCTGGGGGTCGAACCCTATGTGCGAACCAACGTGTGGCATACGGTGTACACCAGCGATACCGTGAACCTCGATCAGGTCGAGAAGATCAGCAGCAGCCGCTACTCATCGACCGTCGAAGTGGGTTTGGGCCTGGTGGCCAGAGTGACGCCCACCGTGAGTCTTTACGTCAGCGCCGACTACAGCAGTGATGTGGATGGCAATGATTTGAACGGGTTGATTGGGAGTTTGGGTGTGCGGATGCGGTGGTGAGTGTTTCAGTTCAAGAAATTGATTGTTCGGGCTGACGCCTTCGCGAGCAAGCCCGCTCTCACATTGGATTGATGTCGTACACAAAACCAATGTGGGAGCGGGCTTGCTCGCGAAGGGAGCGACTCGGTTTTAGATCAACCCTCCGGACGCAGCATCAACACCGCCAGCGGCGGCAGGTTCAATACCAACGAGAGTGCCTGGCCATGGCTCGGCTCATCCTCGGTAAACGCCCCGCCGCTGTTGCCATAGTTCGAACCGGCGTAAGTGGCCGCATCGCTGTTGATCACCTCGGTCCAACGCCCGGCAAACGGTACGCCAATGCGATAACCCTCACGCGGCACCGGGGTGAAGTTAGCCACCACCAACACCGGCCGCCCCTCCCTGCTCCAGCGCATGAAGGCGTAAACGCTGTTGATGGCATCATCACCAATCAACCACTGGAAGCCTTGCGGCGCGTCGTCCTGATCATGCAGCGCCGGTTCCTCGCGATACAGCCGATTAAGATCGCCGACGAGTTTCTGCACACCTTTGTGTTCCGAGTACTGCAGCAAGTACCAGTCGAGTTGCTGATCGTGGTTCCACTCACGCCACTGACCAAACTCGCAGCCCATGAACAACAGCTTCTTGCCCGGATGTGCCCACATGAAACTGAGGTAGGCGCGCAGGTTGGCGAATTTCTGCCAGCGATCGCCCGGCATCTTGTCGATCAGCGAGTGTTTGCCGTGTACCACCTCGTCGTGGGAAATCGGCAGGATAAAGCGCTCGGACCAGGCATACACCAGGCCAAAACTCAGCTCGTTGTGGTGATGGGCGCGGTACACCGGGTCCTGCTGGATGTAGTGCAGCGAATCGTGCATCCAGCCCATGTTCCACTTGTAGTCGAAGCCCAGTCCGCCCTGTTGCGTGCCCTGGCTGACACCCGGCCATGCGGTGGACTCTTCGGCAATCACCAGCGCACCGGGGGCTTCGAGGTCGACCACGTCATTGAGATGGCGCAGGAAGTCGATGGCTTCGAGGTTTTCCCGACCGCCGTGACGGTTTGGCACCCATTCGCCGGCCTTGCGCGAGTAATCGCGATACAGCATCGAGGCCACGGCATCGACCCGCAGGCCGTCGACGTGAAAATGTTTGAGCCAGTGCAGCGCCGAGGCCAGCATGTAGCCGTGCACTTCGGTGCGACCCAGGTTGTAGATCAGCGTGTCCCAGTCCTGATGGAAGCCTTCTTGCGGGTTGCCGTATTCGTACAGCGCAGTGCCGTCGAATTGCGCCAGACCGTGAGTATCGGTCGGGAAATGGGCCGGCACCCAATCGAGGATCACGCCGATATCGGCCTGGTGGCAGGCATTGACGAACGCGGCGAAGTCATCCGGCGAGCCGTAGCGGGCGCTCGGGGCGAATTGCGACAGCAGCTGATAGCCCCAGGAGCCGCCGAACGGGTGCTCCATGATCGGCATCAGCTCGATGTGGGTAAAACCCAGTTCCTTCACGTAAGGAATCAGCCGCTCGGCCAACTCATGCCAGGTGTACAGGCGCGCAACTTCGCCCAGATCATCCAGCTCACATTGCCAGGACCCGGCATGCAATTCGTAGATCGACAGCGGCGCACTCACCCGATGACGGTCGCCCCGGGATTGCATCCACTCGTGGTCCTGCCAATCGATGTTCAGCGGTGAAGCGACTTTTGACGCGGTGTCCGGCGGCAGCGAAGTGGCCAGCGCCATCGGGTCGGCCTTGAGTGGCAGAATGCCGTGGCTACCGAGGATTTCGTATTTGTACGTTTCCCCCGCTTGCATGCGCGGGACGAAAATTTCCCATACGCCGGTAGGATGACGCAGGCGCATCGGGTGCCGGCGACCGTCCCAGTTGTTGAAGTCACCCACCACCGACACCCTTCTGGCGTTCGGTGCCCACACGGCGAAACGCACGCCATCGACACCGTCGACCGTTTTCAGCTGCGCGCCCAGGCAAGCGCTGAGATCGCGGTGATTACCTTCGGCGAACAGGTACAAGTCCATCTCGCCAAGCAACGGGCCAAAGCTGTAAGGGTCTTCGCAAACCTGTTCGCCGCCGGCCCAGCGGGTTCGCAGCAGATACGGCTGCGCCCGATCGAAGTGCCCGACGAACAGGCCCGGCGTCTGGGTGGCCTCAAGGTTGCCGAGTTCTTCCCCGGAGTCCTTGGCCAGTACCTGCACGCTCAAGGCGTCCGGCAAATAGGCTCGAATGAATTGCCCGCCGACACCATCGCCGTGGGGGCCAAGAATTGCAAAGGGGTCGTGATGTTCGGCGCGTACCAGTGCGTCGATGTCCCGCGATCTGGGCAGCAACGCTTCTTTAGCGTGACCCTGTTCCTTGTTCGAGAAACTCATGACTACTCTCCACCAAGATCGGAAAAGGGTTTAAGCCCACTCAATAACCCATACAAGCCGTGCAACGGCACGGGCAACCATGTGGGGCGATTTTCTGCCTCGTAGGCCACTTCATACGCTGCCTTCTCCAGGCCGAACAACGCCAACGCGGCGTCCTCGCCTTCCGGATCTTGCCATGCATGAGCAAGACTAGCTGCCGCTAGCCGATAAGCGTCGACAAATGCGTGTCTTGCTTCATTCAAATAGCGATCGGCGACACGTTGACGAGCGGCTTTGGCATCGGCCGTGTTGTCGACGTTGTGCACATTGATCGCCATCGCCGCAGCGTAGTCAAAGGAGCGCAATACGCCACTGACATCTTTGTACGGGCTGTGTTTGCCCCGTCGTTCGTGCAGCGGTCGCGCCGGCTCGCCTTCGAAGTCGATCAGGTAGGCGTCGCCCTTGATCACCAGCACCTGGCCCAGGTGCAAGTCGCCATGGACGCGAATGCGCAGACCCCCAACGGCTTTTTTGCCCAGCTCCTGAACATGGCTGAGGATGTCTTTTTTGTTGTCCAGTAAACGAGTGACCAAGGCTTTGTCTGCCGGGTTCAATTCGCTTTGATGCTGTTTGAGCAACTTCAGCGCGTGCTCCAATTGCGCCGCCACGTCCTTGGCACAGGCCAGGGCATCTTTCTGGGTGGTGACCTTCGGGGCGAAGTCCGGGTTGTCGCTGGGCGCCGCCAGCACCTGATGCATTTCACCCAGACGCTGACCGAGCATGCCGGCGAAGTCTCTCAGTTCACCCAAGGCGTTGTAGTGTTGCTCCTGCTCGGACATGGCGTCGGCCAGCTCGTCGCGCAGCGCCCTTTCAAGGTTGTTCTGGGTCCATTCCCAGGCGTCGCCCTGATTGCTCAAGTAGCCTTGGGCAATCATCAGCAACGTTTCCTCGCCCGCCGGATCACGGCGAACCACCGAACCCATTAGCGGCGAGATATTGCGGAAACCGGCGTGAGTCAGGAACGCGCTCATTTCCAGCTCCGGGTGCACGCCGGACGCGACCTTGCGGATCAGTTTCAGCACCAGGCTGTTGCCGATCACCACCGAACTGTTGGACTGCTCGGTGGACAGGTAACGCACTTCCGATTCCCCGGTCAGGCCGAGTTTCGCCAGTTCCCACGTCGGCTCAAAGCAGATATCGCCCGCACTGGATGGCACTACGGTATTACTTTGCATGCCCTGCAACACCGCATGCACAAAGGTATCGAGGCTGAAGGCATCAGTGATCAAGCCGACCTGACGCACGCGCCGGACCCGAGACAAGGCCAGTTGCTGAGGCAACGCGGCGCCCACCTGATCTTCAGAGATAAAACCGAACGGCAACTGATAGCGGCTGGTCTGGCCGCCACTGGTGACGTCGATTTCACTCAACAACACGGGGTGCAGCGGATCGCCGAAGCGCACGCCATAAGCGATGTTGACCTGTTCGATGGCTGCGTCCTTACCGGCAAACCAGCGGCGGTTCTGTAGCCAGTTCGGCAAGATGCCCTGCTCCAGCGTGCCGCGGGACGGTGCTTCGAGCAGTTCTTCCATGCGTTTCTTCAGCACCAGCGTGGTGAAGTCCGGCAGGCTTTGCGCCGGTTCCACGTGCCAGCTTGGCATCTGGTTTTCTGCTGCCAGGCCGAACCAGTAGAAGCCGTAAGGCGCCAGGGTCAGAAGGAAATTCAACTGGCCGATCGGCGGGAAGGCGTTACCGCCAAGCATTTCCACCGGCACCATGCCGGCATAAGCGGATAAATCCAGCTCCGCCGCTTGCGCACTGCGCGATACGTTGGCCACGCACAGAATGATTTCGTACTTACCATCCGGCCCGGTGAATTCCCGGGTGTAGGCCAGGATCCTCCGGTTAGTCGGCGAAAGCATTTTCAGGGTGCCGCGACCGAAGGCCTTGGACTGCTTGCGCACGGCGAGCATGCGCCGAGTCCAGTTGAGCAACGAATGCGGATCGCCGGCCTGGGTTTCAACGTTGACCGACAAGTAGCCGTATTGCGGGTCCATGATCGGTGGCAGCACCAGGCTGGCCGGGTCGGCGCGGGAGAAACCGCCGTTACGGTCAATCGACCACTGCATCGGCGTGCGTACGCCGTCACGGTCGCCGAGGTAGATGTTGTCGCCCATGCCGATTTCATCGCCGTAATACAGGGTCGGCGTGCCGGGCATCGATAGCAGCAAACTGTTCAGCAACTCCACACGACGACGGTCGCGTTCCATCAACGGCGCCAGGCGGCGGCGAATCCCCAGGTTGATCCGCGCCCGACGGTCGGCCGCGTAGTAATTCCACAGGTAATCGCGCTCCTTGTCGGTGACCATTTCCAGGGTCAACTCATCGTGGTTGCGCAGGAAAATCGCCCACTGACAGTTAGCCGGGATCTCCGGGGTCTGACGCAGGATATCGGTGATCGGGAAACGGTCCTCCTGGGCCAGCGCCATGTACATGCGCGGCATCAGCGGGAAGTGGAACGCCATGTGGCATTCGTCACCGTTCAGGCCTTTGGCGTCGGTGTCGCCGAAGTACAGTTGCGTGTCTTCCGGCCATTGGTTGGCCTCGGCCAGCAACATGCGGTCCGGGTAATTGGCGTCGATTTCGGCACGGATCTGCTTGAGGACGTCGTGGGTCTCGGGCAGGTTTTCGTTGTTGGTGCCGTCGCGTTCGATCAGGTACGGAATCGCGTCCAGACGCAGACCGTCGATGCCCATGTCCAGCCAGTAGCGCATCACCGACAGCACGGCTTTCATGACTTGCGGGTTATCGAAGTTCAGGTCTGGCTGGTGGGAATAGAACCGGTGCCAGAAGTACTGGCCGGCCACCGGGTCCCAGGTCCAGTTGGACTTTTCGGTGTCGAGAAAGATGATGCGGGTGCCGTCGTACTTATGATCGTCATCCGACCAGACGTAGAAATCCCGTGCCGCCGAGCCTTTCTTGGCCTTGCGCGCACGCTGAAACCAGGCGTGCTGGTCCGAGGTGTGGTTGATGACCAGTTCGGTAATCACCCGCAGGCCACGTTTGTGGGCTTCCGAGATGAACCGCTTGGCGTCGGCCATGGTGCCGTAGTCGGAATGCACGCCACGGTATTCGGCAATGTCGTAGCCGTCATCACGCCGTGGCGAGGGATAGAACGGCAACAGCCAGATGGTGTTGACGCCCAGATCGGCAATGTAATCGAGTTTGGCGATAAGACCGGGAAAGTCGCCGATCCCGTCATTGTTGGAGTCGAAAAAAGACTTAACGTGAACCTGGTAGATCACCGCATCCTTGTACCAGAGCGGGTCTTTGATAAAGGTGGCTGCCTTGGGTTTCTTCGCCATTTGAAACTCCTGTTGAATTCAGTGAAGCCCTTGAGCCGAACGCCTACGTGTGGTGAAGGGGGCTTTTGTGGCGAGGGGATTTATCCCCGTTCGGCTGCGAAGCAGTCGCATACTTTCAATCTTGTTGATGCGGTGTCTGGGCGGATTGGGGGCCGCTTCGCGACCCAACGGGGATAAATCCCCTCGCCACAGAAGCCCTCTCACCACAGAAGTCCTCTCGCCACAAGTCAAGAGGTTGTGATCCGCCATATCCCGAACGGTTGATGCGCCGGGTCGATCCGCATGAATTGGTACTTGCCGTACCAGGTCCAGCGATGACCGTTCATCAAGTCTTCGCCCTGGGTGCTGGCGTCGTCGGGCAAGCCCATTTCCCACAGCGGCAATTCGAAGTTCGCTTCCTGGACGTTATGCGGATCAAGGCTGACGGCCACCAGAATGAAATTGCTGCCATCGGCGCTGCGTTTGCCGAAATACAGAATGTTGTCGTTCCAGGCGTTGTAGACCTTCAGGCCCAGATGCGTCTGCAGCGCCGGGTTCTGCCGGCGGATGCGGTTGAGCTGGGCGATCTCGGCAATGATGTTGCCCGGCGCGTTGAAGTCCCGTGGGCGGATTTCGTACTTCTCGGAATTGAGGTATTCCTCCTTGCCCGGCACCGGTGCCGCTTCGCACAGTTCGAAGCCTGAATACATGCCCCACAGACCAGAGCCCATGGTGGCCAGTGCCGCGCGGATCAGAAAACCGGCGCGCCCCGACTCATGCAAAAACGCCGGGTTGATGTCCGGTGTGTTGACGAAGAAGTTCGGCCGGAAGCATTCGCGCCACGGTGACTCATTGAGTTCGGTGAAGTAGGTGGCCAGCTCGGACTTGTTGTTGCGCCAGGTGAAGTAGGTGTAGCTCTGGGAGTAACCGACCTTGCCCAACCGCGCCATCATTGCCGGGGTGGTAAAGGCTTCGGCCAGGAAGATCACCTCGGGGTACAGCGCCCGCACATCCGCAATCAGCCACTGCCAGAACGGCAGCGGTTTGGTGTGAGGGTTGTCGACGCGGAACAGCTTCACGCCCTCCTCGACCCAACCCACCACGATGTCGCGCAACTCGACCCACAAACTCGGGATCGCATCGGTGGCATAGAAATCGACGTTGACGATGTCCTGGTATTTCTTCGGCGGGTTCTCGGCGTATTTGATCGTGCCGTCTGGGCGCCAGTTGAACCAGCCCGGATGCTGTTGCAGCCACGGGTGATCCTGAGAACACTGAATCGCAAAATCGAGGGCGATTTCCAGCCCATGGTCTGCAGCCGCCGCGACAAGACGCCGGAAGTCTTCGCGCGTGCCCAGCTCCGAATGAATGGCTTCATGCCCGCCCTCTTCGCTGCCAATGGCATACGGACTGCCCGGATCGTCCGGGCCGGCGGTCAGGGAATTGTTCGGGCCTTTGCGGTAGCTGAGACCAATCGGGTGGATCGGCGGGAAGTACAGCACATCGAAGCCCATGTCCTGAATCATCGGCAGCCGCGAATGCACATCGTTGAAGGTGCCATGACGGGCCGGATCGTCAGTGAGCGAACGCGGAAACAATTCATACCAACTGGCGAACTGCGCCAGGTCCCGTTCGACGTCGACCGGGTACTCAGGGCTGAGGCTCAAATAGGCACGATGATCGGCCTGCGTCATCAGCTCAGCGCTACGCTGGTGCAGAAACAGCTCGACCTGCTCGATTTCGAGCAACCCCGACAATTCATGGTGCAACGCCGTCAGTTGCTCGCTCAGCTGTCCTTCGGTGCGTTCGGCGGCTTGCTGGACCAGCGTTCGCCCCTCCTGCAACTCCAGGCTGATCGGCACCCTGGCGGCATGTTTTTTCTCCAGCTCGTAACAGAAGCTGGCGAACTGATCGATCCAGGCTTCGATGCAAAACACATAACGGTCCTGACGCGCGACCCGGAACTGGCCCTGCCAACCGTTATTGCCCAGCTCGGCCATGACTTCGCTTTGCCAGGTTTCCTCACCCTCGGCGTGCCAGCGCACTCGCACGGCCAATTTGTCGTGACCGTCGGCAAACACTTTGCCGGTCACCACCACGTCCTGACCCATCACGGCTTTGACGGCGAACTGCCCGCCATCGAGGGTCGGCATGGTGTTTTCGATGACGATACGCGGCAGCAATAAAGCCTGCGACAGCGGTATATGAGGGTTGTAGCTCAGCTCTGTCGGTTTTTCAGCAGTCATCGAGCATCTCTCCTTTACGCCCCATGGACGCTCTTGTGTCTGTGGCTTGTAACAGGATAGCCATCGAGCAGGATCGTCCGCCCCGCAATGAACTCACTTAGGTTCCGAGCGACAGGCGCCGGTAAAAGTTCACGAGGATTTGCCCGAGCCGTCGAAGGAATCAATTCCTGTACGCAGTGGTCAACACACTTAAGCACGACTTACGCCATGTGCCACCGGAGGTTGAATCTATGAGCATTCCGATCCCTGCCGAAACGCCTGATCCAAACATCGACAGCCCGACCATTCCGCCGACCGAGCCTGCTCCGGAACCCGAGCAGGAGCCGCCGGGCACGACCCCGCCTGCGCGGGAAGATCCGCCTGAAACCATGCCACCGGTAACTGTTGCGCCAGAATCTTAGGGAGAGATTATTAACTGCGCCGTAGGAAGGAACCGACGTCTCGGCGCCGTTTATGAAGACTCGTAATAACGATCTCGAAGCTAATCTATTGGCCAAGATGCACGGGCTTGGAATCAGTCTGCGAAGTACATCCAACAAGCATGTACCGTTCGTCGGAATACCTAACGCTGTCAAACTGAAATATCAAAACAATGCCCACAGACGTTCAGGAAACGCACTACATGCGTCCTCAGACTATTCTTTATTGATAATCCTTTACGCAAACCCGCATCATAAAAAAAATAGGCTGCAACCGTCAGAGTTTCCTCGTATTTTTCCAAACAACAAGACTGTTTAATCACCAAGTTGACGCTCGTGCAATACGTCACCTATCACGAAAGACTTCTTACCCAAGCTTGTATGAAGCTTCCTACAATGAAAAACATTCAAATTTGCAACACGCCACTCAACGAGTTAGAAATTGCTCGTCACTTACTAAACAGTGACTTCTTTCCGAAAAGGAGTTTGAAAATGCAAAATGGAAACTTGACCGAGACAATCTTCAGCTTCAAAAAAGAGTTTGGTGGGGATTCGTTCTCGCACATTGCTGGGGGATCCGGTAGCGCAGGTG